>JBJXGG010000008.1:0-8119 GCA_046153495.1 Chlamydiales bacterium | reverse complement strand
CATCTTTGTAGTCGCTCCTTTTTTAATTGAGAAAGTTGCGCTACACCACACCATCCCTTTCACGAATATTCGCATACCTTACAACGGCTTTCATAGCCCTTTTGCGATTTACCACACGCTCTCTTCTGCGGAACGACTCGCAGATATTATATTGCATATTTTTTTACCTCTTATAGCGATAATGTACGGCACTCTTGCTATTCAGGCACGTCTTTCTCGGACTGCCTTCTTGGAAGTATTGCGACAAGACTTTGTGAGAACAGCCCATGCCAAGGGCCTTCCTCTACTTACCGTCTTGATCAAACATGTAGGTAGAAATGGAGCGATCACGATTGTTACCTCTTTAGCCACCTCTCTTGGCGTCATCTTAGGAGGCTCGCTTATCGTGGAAACCGTTTTTGAAATCAATGGCTTTGGCAAATTTTTCTATGAAGCCATTCTGAACCGAGACTATAATGTGGTTCTTTTTTCTGCTTTTGCTGGCTCTTTGTTGACACTGGTAGGATATATAGCTGCGGACATTGCTTACACAGCACTCGATCCGCGCGTGAATTTTAAGGCATAAGTTATCGCGGGAATGGTATAATCCCTCACATGGAAACATTTGCTGCGATATTGTGTAAACAGAATTCCCCCCTTCAATTCATAGAGCTGGAAATCCCCCAACTAAAGCCAGGTCAAGTGCTTGTAGAAATCGCCTACAGCGGTCTTTGTCACACGCAACTCAATGAAATCAAAGGATTAAAAGGAGAGGATCGCTTCTTGCCTCATACTCTTGGACATGAGGGATCTGGAGTGGTGCTCGCAGTCGGAGAGGGTGTTACAAAAGTAAAACCGCAAAATCGCGTCGTCCTCTCATGGATAAAAGGGAAAGGGATGGATGTTCCGAGTACTCAGTATCAATCGCCCCAAGGAAAAATCAACTCAGGTGCAATAAGCACATTTTTGCGACATGCAGTGATTTCGGAAAATCGGGTTGTTGCTATACCGGAAGAAATGCCTTTGCGAGAGGCAGCTCTGCTGGGCTGCGCTCTGCCGACAGGAGCGGGTGTAGTGCGCAATGAGATGTCCTTGAAAGCTGGAGATTCTTTTGCCCTTTTTGGAGCCGGAGGAGTCGGTTTAAGCGGACTTTTAGCCGCGGTGCAGGCAAAAGCAAGTCTGGTGATTGCTGTTGACGTCCATAAGGAGAAGTTGGCTCGTGCGCAACAGTTGGGCGCAACCCACGTGATCGATGCTCGTACCAGCGACCCAGTTGCGACCATTCTAGAGATTACAGGAGGGAAAGGCGTCGACTACGTTTTCGAATCGGCGGGAAAAAAAGAGGCAATGCAAAATGCCTTTTGCTCTTTAAAAGCGCCGGGGCTTTGCGTTCTTGCTGGAAATCTACCCAAAGGAGAGCAGATTGCCATCGATCCTTTCGATTTGATCTGTGGAAAACGGATTGTGGGGACCTGGGGGGGGAAGAGCGATATCGATATCGATGTGCCTGCTTACGTAAAACTCTTTTTGCAAGGGGAATTCAAATTGCGTGAGTTGATCACACATGAGGTAGAGCTCGAGGACATAAATATATTGATTGAGCAGCTCGAACGCGGCGAAGTGGGCAGAGGGTTGATTCGACTATGAGAATCGGTGTAGACATCACGCCTCTCTCCGACCAACTGACGGGAGTAGGAAACTGCGTCTACTACTGGCTCAAAGAGCTGATCCCTTTGCGGAGGGACGACGAGTTTTTTCTCTACACATTTTCGCCTTCCCGCTATCTCGATCAATTACACTGTTTTTCGAATGTCACAGTGCGGCATGGGAAGGCATTCTCTTTTAGTGAGTCCATTTGGGGGCAAACCACGCTCCCTTTTTTAGCGCGAAAAGATCGCCTCCACCTTTTTTTCGGACCGAATCAGTCTATTCCTTTCAACATAGGACGCAGGGTAAAACGGATCATCTTCATCCATGATTTTACCTACCGCCTTTACCCGAAAACCGTCCCGCGCTATCGGGGCATCTACAATCGTCTTTTGGGGAAATGGCTCTACAAAAAAGCGAACGCGATTTTAACGAATTCTTTTGGGACAATGGAGCGCCTTGAAACACTCTATCACATCAAAGGTACAGCGGTTTTACCTTGTCCCCTTAAAGAGAGCGTGCATCCCCTTCCCAACAAGGAGATCGATGCTGTCCTCAACGAGTTTTCTCTTACACGAGAAAAATATGTTCTGATGGTCGGAACAGTAGAGCCGCGCAAAAATATTTCTCAAACGATAGAAGCCTATCCTCCCGCCTCCTTGCCCCTTGTAGTGGTCGGAAAAAAGGGGTGGCGCATGAAAGAGGAGCCAAAAGCTCGTTTTTTAGGTTTTCAGCCCGATGAGAAGGTAAACGCGCTTGTTTGTGGAGCGGCCTATTATTTGATGCCTTCTCTCTATGAGGGATTTGGCATGCCGCTTAAAGAGGCAAGGAGTGTTGGAACACCGGTAATCTGTTCTGATGTCCCTGAGATGAAAGAGGCTTCTGAGGGAGATGCAAAATTTATCCGCCTATCGCACCTCAAAGAAGATTTAGAAAAATGTTTACACAGCCCACGGATCCCACCCAAAAAAGCGACTTATCTCGATAATAAGGCTCTTGCTAGGATTCTTTCTGCTCAAATAGACGCGCTAGTACCGCCTCTTTTGTCTGAAGGTTCTCGTTAATGGCAAGCCGCGTCGCTTTTCTCAATAGCTCTCCCATATTGGGCCCCGGGTCAATGCCAAAGGTGCGTAATATCGCAGAGTCCACAAGGGGCTTTCCTTTTTGGATTCTCTCAATATGAGGTTTCAGCAACCTCTCCTGCTCATCATGTTCTGTGAGGGAGAGTTTACCAGAAGCAGCGAGCACTTTTAAGCAGACCTCTTTGCGTGGATCGGCATAGAAGTGGGCCCAATCGCAGAGGTCTTGTGGTGTTTGAGAGATGAACTGGGCAAGCTTTTTATCCTGATTCGAACTCTTTAAATAGTCACAAAGCTCACACTTTTGCTCTCGAGTATAGAAGGGGAAAAGTTCAAGTAGGTAGAGGATGGTAGGGCAATTTTTGGGGAATTTTGCGAAAGAGGCTACTCTCTCCTCTACATGTTTTAAAGAGTGTAAATCGGGAAAGATTGTAGAGAGTAGACCGAAACGCATGAGCATCACAACTGCCATATCGAGCCGCTCCGGCAGCATTTTATTAAACTCTTGCCAAATACGCTCCATTGAGACCGAAGGAAAGAGGGAGGGGGCCCACTTTTTGATCCCTTCCACCGTCTTTTCTTCGATGCGAAAGCCCAAGCGAGTTGCGTAGCGCACAGCACGTACCATTCGTAGCCGATCCTCTTGGAAACGTAAGTGCGGATCACCAATGGCTCGGATAATTCTCTTCTTCAGGTCCTCTTTACCCCCGACATAGTCGTAGATGTCTTCTGTGAGAGGATCATAGAACATCCCATTGATCGTAAAATCTCGTCTCTGCGCATCTTTTTTTGCACTTGTAAAGTCCACTCCATCGGGATGACGACCATCATGGTAAGGGTGGTCCTTCCGAAAAGTCGTGACTTCAAAATTCACGCCTTCCATGACGACGACAATCATTCCAAATGCGATCCCTAGGGGGATAGTTTTGGCAAAGAGCGCCTCCACCTGCTCGGGCGCAGCACTTGTGGCAATATCGATATCATCACACTCTCTATCTAATAGGTAATCTCGAACCCACCCTCCTGCAAAATAGGCGGTGAATCCAGCATCAAAAAGAGTTTGAACAATATAAGTTGCTGATTTATAACGTGGGGATTGCATGACTGCCATCTTACATGAAAATGAAAAAAATCTTCCGAAAAATTTTGTCTAATATCCCCGTAACAAAGCAGATCTTAGAAAAGCGTGATCTTAAAAAACAACTTTTTACACCCTGCTGTTATTTAGGAAATAAAACCACCCCGGAGGCAATGCGAAAACAGCTCTACGAGCCAGCTTTTTTACGGATCTTTGATCTACTAAGCTGCTATATGGAGACTGGCTTGGAGGGAGATATTTTTGAATTTGGGGTACATAATGGGTTCTCTTCCAAGATTTTTGCCGATTCTCTGCAGTATTATCCGAAACTAAAGTGTAAGCTCCATCTTTTCGACTCTTTTAAAGGGCTCCCCAATTGTGAGGAGGATAAGAATTACAATCACGAATGTGTGGAAGGATTGTGGAAAGAGGGCTCCATGGGGGGGCATGCGCGAGGAATAGAGCAGGCGATTCACAGAGGTCTTGAGGCCGTAGTGGGCAAAGGAAGGGTTTTTGTCACAAAAGGGTTTTTTGAAGAGAGACTTCCTTCCTATCTAGACAAACTCGAAAATCCCAAAGCGGCAGTTGTCCATTTGGATTGTGATCTTTACAGCTCTAGCAGATTTGTCATGAAGACCCTTTTGCAGCGGGAAATGATTCAAGATGGTACATTCATTCTGTGCGATGATTGGCTCACGAGCCGCGGCCATCCTCAGCTGGGGCAGCGAAAAGCCGTGACGGAAATCCTTACAGAATATTCGAACTGGCAGTTAGAGCCTCTTTTTAATTATGGTTTCAGTCAAGCCTTTTTGGCACACGATATGAGAATCACTTTTACTGATCATCAATCTAAACTATAAAAGACGCGATCGAGGAAGGTCAATTCAGGCGATCTCCTTGTTATCACCTCTGCGGACGATGTGCGGGAGAAATCCCTCCGTAGTAATAGTCTCCTCACTGATATGAACTTCAACAATGGAGTCGTCCGAAGGAACATCAAACATAAGATCGACCAGGAGATTTTCCAAAATCATACGCAGTGCCCGAGCTCCTGTGCCCGCCTCTTTTGCTTTGCGCGCTATAGCCCGCAAAGCTCCATCAGAAAATTCCAACTTCACGCCCTCTTCCTCAAAAAGAGCCCGAAACTGCTTTACTACAGCATTCTTAGGTTCCGTCAAAATATGCGTCAAATCGTCCAAAGTAAGCTCATCACAGTTTACAATACAGTTGAAACGACCCACAAACTCAGGAATCATCCCAAAACTCACAAGATCCTCAGGCTCTACCTGTTGTAAAAGAGAGCTCATATTATGCGGATCGATTGGCTTACCTGTCTTTGTGTCCATAAAGCCTATCGTACTTTTGCCAAGCCGTTTACCAATAATCTTATCTAAGTGCACAAAAGCGCCACCAATAATGAAAAGAATGTTCTCCGTGTTCACCTTAATATATTCCTGGTGTGGGTGCTTTCGCCCCCCTTTCGGCGGCACGTTCGCCACCGTTCCCTCGACGATTTTGAGCAATGCCTGCTGCACACCTTCCCCGGAAACATCACGGGTAATAGAGACGTTAGATGTGGTGCGGCCAATCTTATCAATCTCATCGATGTAAATAATCCCACGCTCCGCCAAAGCGACATCATAATCCGCTGCCTGTAAAAGGCGGAGCACAATGTTCTCGACATCTTCTCCCACATACCCCGCTTCCGTTAGTGTTGTCGCATCGGCAATCGTAAAGGGGACATCGAGGATCTGCGCCAAAGTTTTAGCAATCAAAGTCTTGCCAGAGCCAGTCGGCCCTAGAAGCATCACATTCGACTTGTTGTAGCCAATCTCTTTATTATTCATGAGCGCGCGGACACGCTTGTAATGGTTGTATACAGCTACAGAAATGGTGCGCTTCGCATTCTCTTGTCCCACAACAAATTCATCTAAGCAAGCCTTAACTTCGGCAGGTTTAAGCACTTTGAGCTCATGGCTCACAGGCTTCTTATCGAGAATGCTCATGCAAAGACGGATGCAATTGTCGCAAATATAGACGCTAGGCCCAGAGATCAACTTCTCTACATCATCTTCGTGCCTACCACAAAAAGAACAGGTGGCGGTCTCTTTGTTGTTGGAAAATCCTTTTTTACTCATAGAACCTTAGTTGTCACGATTTCATCGACAAGACCGTATGCAATAGCCTCTTTCGGGCTCATGAAAAAATCCCTCTCTGCATCTTGCATAATCTTCTCTACTGTTTGACCACTACACTCTGCCAAAATTTCGGCGAGATGTTTTTTCAAACGCATAATCTCTTCTGCCTGGAGCTGGATATCAGCTGATGTTCCCATCACTCCGCCTGAGGGTTGATGGATCATAATCCGGCTATGAGGAAGACTACGCCGTTTCCCTTTGGTCCCTGCAGCTAATAGAAGAGCTCCCATTGACGCCGCTTGCCCAATACAGTAAGTGCTCACATCGCATCCTAAGAAACGAATTGTATCATAGATGGCAAGTCCTGCTGTGATGTAACCCCCAGGAGAATTGATGAAAATCTGAATATCTTTCTTAGGATCCTCAGTCATGAGATAGAGCAACTGGGCAATGACAACATTCGCTAGATGGTCAGTGATTTCCTGTCCAATCATCACAATGCGGTCTTTCAAAAGCCGCGAATAAATATCCATAGCTCTTTCGCCACGGCCTGTATCTTCAACTACATAAGGGACCAAAGACATAGTAAATCCTTTCTAACAATCGATTCCAAAAACGGCAGTGTATGCTCTATTAGGCGCTCAGGTCAAGGAATTTTCCAACACTTGTGAGAGGGCCCAATCGCGTGTTTTTCTTTGCAAGAGCGAGGAAGAGAGGCGAGAAATGAGTTCTTTCGAATTCTCTGCGCTAAGATCTTGCCGTTGGTAGGCAGGGTTTGTAGAAATCTGCCGCACAAGCTCTTCATTGAGCTCCTGTTTTGACAAAGAAATTTTTCCTTGATTCGCTAACTGTTTGTTCAAGAAAAAGAGACGCAGTGTCTTCTCTGCCTCTTGCGTAACCTCTTGAGTAATCTCCTTCTCACGCATCTTCAACTCCTCATCGGAAAGCTTTTGCGCTTTGAGCAAGCGGAGTCTCTCTTTTAGCCGCGCCTCTTTTTCTGACTCTACGATCGAAGCAGGCAGATCGAGCGGATAAGAGGAAAGAAGAGCCTCTTCTAATGCCTCCACTCTCTTTTGGCGCTGATTCTCTTCTGCCTCTTTCTCCAGGTTACTGCGGATCTTCTCGATGAGATCCTCTTTGGATAAGACACCTATTTTCTCGGCTAGCTCATCATTCAACTCCGGCAGAAGAATCTTCTTGATGCTGTGCAGTTTAATACGAACTTTTGTAGGCTTGAAATTTTTCTTTTCCTCAATACTCATCTTCTCATCTGTCTCGCTGAGCGCCTCTACCTCATCACCCGGCTTAAGACCGACAAGAACTTTGATCATCCAAGGAGCCATTACCTCTTGCTCTACGGGAAAACGGCGATCTTTTACTATCGACGAAGGGGGATCGTGATCAATAGCATCTATTGTTAAATCGACGTAATCACTCTCTTTTACAGCACGTCCTTCTATCTCTTCAAAGTCGGCATGCGCCTTTTTGATCTGGAGAACGACCTCATCCACCTTCTCCTCAGAAACAGCCTCTTTAGGAATTGCTGGAAGAGAAAGGCGTGAAAAATCGATGTTGGGAAGGATAGGGTAATGTTCATAAGAAAAAACGAAATTCGCCCCCTCTTCTTCCGAGCAGCTCTCCATTTTGGGTTTTTCTAAACTCCCTTTCTGTAAAGGGTAAATTTTGCTCATCTGCAAACCGGCATCCAGCGCATCGTGCATCGTGCTCTCTTTCCATTCCTGATCTACATACGATCCATATTTCTTGATCACAGAGGCATCAGGGGCTTTCCCTTTTCGAAATCCGGGGATAGAAATCTGTTTGTTAACTTTCCTGACAGCCTTCTTGTAGCACTGCTTGACGTGAGAAGGCTTCACGTGTACTTTGAGCTTCAAGCGACAACCCGGCTCCTGCTGGATTTCCACAACAAAAGAAGCATCTTCAACTTTTTTATTTTCTTCTGACACGACACTTTACCTTAAATGTAAAGCGGGTGATGAGATTCGAACTCACGACCCTCACGTTGGCAACGTGATGCTCTACCACTGAGCTACACCCTGATACTCTCCATCATTATCTTTAGCGGGTGATGAGGATCGAACTCACGACATTCACCTTGGGAAGGTGACGCTCTACCGCTGAGCTACACCCGCGAGATAGTGAATCGGACATTCTACATCGAGAGTAGAATTTAGGCA
>JBJXGG010000188.1:0-5645 GCA_046153495.1 Chlamydiales bacterium | reverse complement strand
AAAGCTCTTCTAAATCCGACATCTTATCTACCATGACTTTGTATCTTTATTGTTTGCTCTTGGTATAAGCTCTGCGTTACGCCTAGGGTTCACGCAATCAAAGGACATAAGTGAGTTTTCCAGAATGGGCTCTCGCTGTGTCCGAGGTCTGGAAAATTTGTTGAATTTGATGTAACCTGTATGATATAAATTTCGGAAATTTGTTCATCGTCTTGCTCTTGTTGTTCTTGCGCTCCTTGCCAAACAATATTGCGAGGCTTTTTTAAAATTGTAATTTTTTTTGCACAAGTCATATGCAGTCGGAGTTTGGTTACTATCTATATAAATAAAACTTTATAATCTCTTTATATAAATAAAACTTTTTAATGATATAATAAATTCAGTTTAAAAGGAGTTATTATGGGACAATTTAAATGTTCAGGTGATTGTGAGTATGGAGCGTATTGCACATGGCATAAGTTCGGATTAGAAAGAAAAGTGAAACAGTTGGCATTTTTCCTCGCTCTTACACTCGGACTCACAATCACGGGTATCGCTATCGCACAGCTCACTCACTCTTCAGTCCCATTGATGAAAATACTAGGAAAATTCGCTCCTCAGGTGTCAGGCGCAGCAGCCGCGGTAGCAGCTATTGTTACATTCGTCGTCTTCAATACAAATACAAAGAATCATCCTGGAAGGGTAACGCAAATGCCGAGTGGTGTACCGGTGATAGAAAGGCTCGATGAGAGGGGTTATATCGTTAGAACAGATCCTGTTACCGGGGAGAAGGTAGCGGATGACGAGCTTTGTTATAACGGTTTATAAATTTTTCGATTGATTCCGATATAAACGTAAGTTTTTGGTTCTCTCGGGAGTGCCAAAGGCCCTTTTTGGAGCAGAAAGGCACGAAAGATGGCAAGCAAAGTGCATAGAGATAAAAGAGTAAAAAACCAAAATCCAAGCGATATAGCCGATTAAATTGAGATTGACACTCAATTTAATCAGCTATAAGAAAAAAGTACGGGGGAGATAGAGTCCCTCGTACTTAGCAAATCCTTTTGCCATGACATCCCTAAAACTGGAGGGATGACTTCCACGTTGTGACTTATAACGATTAATATCATTCGCGAAAAATAAAGATACAAATTCACGGTATCTAAGATGCCATCTTTAAAAGATCCTTTCTCGCTCATATAGTCGATTAAATTGAGATTGATACTCTCTGGTTGCGCAAAAATTCCCGGGGCTTGGGATTTCATGACCTTGAATGGGTCCATTTAGAATCATGAAACCGCAGGGCTCGACACAACCATAAAATATTAATCTAATTTTAATCTACTATAACGTCTCACTTTTGGTAACACGTTGTAAAAGCATTTTCACAGCCTCTCTTGGCTCCATACCCTCATATACCACTTTATAGACAGCTGTGGCAATCGGAAGTTCAATCCCAGCCTTCTTCGCAAGTTGGATGGCAGAGAGACAAGTATATGTTCCCTCAACGACCATCCCAATCTCCTTTTTTGCCTCCTCAGGACTACGTCCTTGCGCAATGAGATTGCCAAAACGGTAGTTACGACTATATTTCGATAGACAGGTCACGCAAAGATCTCCCATTCCTGCCAATCCGTTCAATGTCTCAGTCTGACATCCCTTGACTGCCGCTAATCGTCTAATTTCATGCAGGCCACGCGTCATCAATGCAGCCTTTGCATTATCACCAAACCCTAATCCGTCAGAGACACCGCACGCTATTGCAATGATATTTTTCATCGCTCCTCCTAACTCTACCCCATTGATGTCAGGATTAGGGTAAACACGGAAGGTAGGCGTCGAAAAGGCCTCATGCACCTTATTCATTACACTCTTTTCATAAGCACTACAGACCACTGATGTGGGGTGTCCACTCAATACTTCCATCGCAATCGATGGCCCGCTCAAGCAACCGATCTTATGTCGATGCTCTTCTCCCAACACCTCGACAACAACATCACTCAAGAGAAGTCCGGTATTCTGTTCAATTCCCTTAGAGGTCAAAATAATCGGAACGTCTGGAATATAAAGTTCCTTCACGTGTTGAAAAACAGGGCGTAGCCCAGCAGAGGTAACTCCTTCAACAATCAAATCCTTACCTAACAGCGCCTCTTTCATGTCGGTCGTAAAAGTGAGAGTATTAGGGACTGGAAACCCGAGAGCTCTTGGGTGTTCTCGCCTTTTTCGCAAATGCTCCACAACCTCTTTTTCTACACTCCAGGAGAGGACATCATATCCTTTTGATGCAAGCAGACTAGCTAGCGTGTACCCCCAGATTCCTGCTCCTAAGTAGCCTATTTTCATCATTCCTCAATATAGGTTGGCCCCGGCAGCTCTACCCCTTGCCACCGAGCTTGTAGCTCTTTTGTGGGATAGTAAAATTGCGGGCTAAGTTCAAATACTGCAGTCCTCTCAGGTTTTTTTCCCGTCACTTCAGCAAACACTTTGTGATCAAAAGCCATGAGGGATGCCGAGACGGATCCTATGCTACCTTCTCCATGAGAATTTTTCAAGGGGGCATAGGTAACCTCTCGGGGGAAAATAACGACTCCACTACGCTGCGCAAAGGGGAGTACATCAAAAATAAAATATTCGCTTTTCCAACCGTTGGGTTCTTTGGGTGTGATTGTTTTTCCTCCTATCCATTGTGGCACGGCCTTTTTTACGACGTGCAGAGGGAGACGAGTCGTGTGCATTTGATGGATAAAAGAGAGAGAGAGGCAATAAATACCCAAGTTAGAGAGGTGATAGAGGAGCCTGCCCTCTTTATCTCGCGCGCTCTTTTTTTCCTGCAAGAGCTCCATGTAATCAATGATTGCGGGTTTCCCTCCAGATTCGACAATGTTTCCTGCACTTTCAAGGGGGTCCTTTTTCTCCCCAGCTACAAGAGTAATCTCATTTTCCTCTCTCTTGTGGAACCCCATTAATCCGAAATCGAAGGGGAGGGGAAGAGGATTATCGATGGGCAGAACATGCACCGTTTGGATACCTTCCTTTTTCCACTTTTCGTATAGACCGGAAACAACTACAGCTTTATAGAGGCCTCCATTTCCATTTGGCCCTTTAGCAAGCTGTTCAGAACTTTCTAAGAAAAGTTTTCCCCGATCATCCAGAAGAGGAAGGGTGCTTTGTTGAAAAAAAGTGACTTGTTTCGGCTTTAATCCAAAAAATTTATACTCTTCAAAAAAGTGCTCTGTCTCCTCATGGTTACTTGGAGATGTCATGAAAGCGACTTGTAACTCTCTTTGTTGTTGTTTGCTAGCAGCTCGAACTTTTTCGCATAACAGTTGAAAAAGAGATTTTTTTTGTAAGCTGGTAATAGGATAACATCCTTTAGGCTTTTCACTGCGTAAGCGGGAGGCCTGTCCTCCTGCGAGGACCAAAAGCGCGACCTCTCCGCGCCCAACCGCCTCTTTACCTATGGCAATATCCTCACTAGAGCAGCTCTCTTTGTAGCGAGTAAGGGGGCAAAAAGTGTTGTGAGGTCCTACTGATTCGCCAATAAGCTGTCGCTGTTTTTGCAATAAAGAGAGATCGATTGCCTCTAGCTGCTTTGCTAACACTCGAGGATTTTCCAGAGAGTCAAGATAAGCGACCATCTCTTCTTGAGCAAGATCAGTTAATCTTTTAAAAAGAGCCTCGCTTGCAGATTTCATCGAACCTTCCTTCCTCTAGCTTTTGCTTTTTGACAATCCATCGACTATATTGCTTCTCCTTTAACTTTTCGATGATTTTTCGTTTTTTTACCCTCTCCACTAACTCTTTTCGCGCAATTTCGCTCTCCTTTTTTTTCTCTTCTGCCTTATTCTGGAGAAGCAAAATAGTGTTGGCAAACTCTTGTACGAGAAAAAAGTCGGCAGTGAATAGCTCGATCTCTTTTTGCAAGGAATCTACCCGTGCGAGTAGCCAGGCCTCTTCTTGTTCGAGTAGGGCCAAGAGACGGCGTTGTGCCTCCTCCTCTTTTTCCCGCACCCGTAAAACGGTTTCTAAGGAGAAAACAAATTTTTTCATACCTCCACCAAGCGCAGTAACATCTCTACAGCTTTTTGTGATGCCACCCGCACGCCTGGTTCTTGCTGCAAGAAAGAATGGATGGTGTCGATTTTGGCAAGGGCTTCATCAATTTTTGGATTTGACCCCTTCACATAAGCGCCTATATTGATGAGATCACTAGCTTGCGCATAGGTTTGGAGTAAAGAGCGCACCTTTCCTGCTGCATTCATCTGCTCTTTTGAGACCAAGACGCGCATCAAACGGGAGAGACTCTTTAAGATGTCAATGGGCGGAAAGTGATTGGCTGCAGCAAGTGAGCGTGATAAATGGAGATGGCCATCTAACAGGGAGCGCATCTGCTCTGGGATAGGATCTCCTAACTCCTCTTCTTCATGTAATATGGTATAAATTCCTGTTATAGAGCCTTTCTCACTATTTCCCGCCCGCTCTAAGATATGGGGCAGATCTGCAAATACAGAAGGGGGATAACCGCGACTGGTGGGAGGCTCTCCGATAGCAAGGCCTATTTCTCGCAGAGCCATAGCATAGCGGGAAATAGAGTCCATCATGAAGAGGACGTTGCGGCCTTGATCGCGGAAATATTCAGCAATAGCCACAGCGACATTCGCTCCTTTTCTCCGTAAGAGGGCGGGTTGATCAGAAGTCGCTGCCACGACAACGGAGCGAGCGAGTCCTTCCGGCTCTAACTCCCTTTCAATAAATTCACGCACCTCTCTACCCCTCTCTCCGATCAGTGCGATCACATTGATGTCTGCTTCTGACTGCTTGGCAATCGCGCCTATCAAGGACGATTTACCGACACCTGGAGCAGAAAAGATCCCGATTCTCTGCCCCTGCCCTAAAGTGAGGAGTGCATCAATCGCTTTTATTTTGGTAGGAAAAAGGGTGTCTATAGGTTTGCGACTCAAAGGCGCTGGTGGGGTAGCCGAGACAGGGTAGAATGCCTCTGGCACAAAATCTTCTTGCCCATCGATCGGATGACCCATAGCATCAAGTATGCGGCCCTGCAGTTTGGGCGAAACAGCGACGCGGTGTACCTCATCTGTCGGAAATACCTCGGAGCCAGGAGTGATATCTTTTGTATCACTCAGTGGCATTAGCAACACTTTGTGCTCCTTGAATCCGACGACCTGACAGAGAACCGGCTGCGGGCTTTTGCCGTAGATATGGCAGATTTCTCCGACATAGACATCAGGACCTGTCGACTCAATCAAAAGTCCGATCAATTTAGTCACTTTCCCGCTTAGACGAGGGCCTGACCACGTTTCTACTTTTTCGATTTCTTCTCGGAGCCACATACCTTTGCCTTCACATCTTCCAGTTGCCGCGCGATACTTGCATTAAGCAGCCCACTTTTCCCCGCAATCCGGCAATCGCCGGGCAGCATCAGTGGATCGCTGTGGAAAGAGATTCCCTCTATATGAGTGATATGGTTTTCTAAATTCGTCAGATCGCTGGGGGCTAGATAGACTTTGATCGCCGCTCTCTCTAATCCTGCTATAGCATCAGATAATAGAGCCTCGATCCATTCCATGAATCGCTGAGGGTCGGCCAATTCACTGCGCAAAATCCGCTCACATACTTTTAAAGCAAACTCCACTACTTCAGGTTTCATC
>JBJXGG010000187.1:0-2559 GCA_046153495.1 Chlamydiales bacterium | reverse complement strand
GGGCTGGCCCAGCCCCTCCATCACAGGTTCTAGCTCACCTACCAACTCTTCAATGTTTTCCTCTTCATTGAAAATAGGAATAACGACGCTGTAGTATACCATCAAATTTCCTCCTGCAAGCAGTGTTTGATAAAGTCCGCTCCTTGACGAAAAATCGCAGTAGAGGTTCCGTGCCCCTCTCTGCCAATCGCGTGAGAGATAGTGAGCTCTGATTGGCAGGAACGGACTCTTTTTTCGTAAGCGCTCTCTGCTAAAGCTCGGATAAAATGATACACCGCATCCGTGTCTACGAGAGTATCACGGTTCCCGATATAAAACCTCACATGATCTAGGTGGGTGAGTTTTCCAGTAAGGTTTTCTAAATCATAGAGTGTGCTTTTTTCCACTTTTTCGAAGCCACGTGCTGTGGAGAGTTTAACAAGAGGGGCAAAACCGACTAAGGTTTTGATAGCTTTAATGCGAGCAGCAAGATGCGTAGCAAAAAAAGCACCACGAGACAGACCCCCTATCGCAAGAGAGGAGACAATGTTTTGCTCGGAAAGCCAATGGATGGTTTTTTCTGCTTTCTCTAAAAAGGGGGCAATCAGGTCTATTCCCTTACGCATCGCTTCTCCCCATTGAGAGATAGCTGTAATTTTGTCGAAACCAGGACCATGAGCGGGAAGGGTCATAGAAAAAACACGGATGCCCTCGTGGCTCAACATTTGCGCCGGTTGACAATAGGGTTCCAGATGAAGACTCTCATGAGCAGAAATAGAGAAGTAGATAAAGGTAGGCAACCTTCCCTTTTCTAAAGGAGGACCAATGAAGTCTAGAGGGAGAGCAAAGGGAGTCGAGATCATTTTTTGATAGCTTTCCACTTTTCGTAAGATGCGAAGAGATGGGGGTGTACTAATGCGCGAAGCTTCAAGAAAGTGAGCGCGAGAGGATAGGATTTTTGACGCAATATGCGAACTTGTAGAGGTTTCCGGCTGTGTTGTTGGGGAATGAGGCGATATTGGAGATACAGGATCGAATGAGCAGCCTCTCGGATGCGGCGAGGAAAATGAGAGAAGGGAAGAGAGAGCAATTCATAAATTAGAGCATGGGAAAGCTCCATAATTTCTCCTGCTTTGAGGGGCTCAGCACTTGCTTGGATCCTTGCATCCAATATGGGAAAAAGAAGAGCTGCTGTCAAAAGGGCTCGATCAAGAGGGGGGTATTGTGCTCGGCTATTCATAGAGTCGACCGCATGCAGGAAAGCAAATATCTCTGTTCCTTCGGGTCTTCGGAAATATTTGGCCAGTTTGGGAAGAAGCTTATCTAAAAGCTCTGTTTCCACGACAAGGTGAAAAAACGTTTCGGAAGCGCCCGATTCCAACATCCGAAACATCTCCTCTAATACACGAGCTGGCGAACTCTTCTGGATTTCTCCCAAACAATCGGAGAGAGCTTGTTGCGCACTCTCTTCTGCATGGAATCCAAAACGGGCTTGGAACTTTAGCATCCGAATCATCCTAACCGGGTCCTGTTTGAAGCGAACCTGAGGGTCACCGATCGAGCGTAAAAGATGTTTCTGTAGATCCTCAAACCCTCCCACATAATCAATAATTTTATGATCAAGAGGGTCGTAGAAAAGGCCATTAATTGTGAAATCTCTGCGTAAGACATCCTCCTCAGGAGACCCCCAAACGTTATCTTTCACAATTAGTTCTTCATCTTCAGGATCGCCCGATCTAAAGGTGGATACCTCAATTATTTGCTTCCCGAATCGCACATGAGCTAAGCGAAATCGACGTCCTATTAAGATGGAATTTCTAAAAATGGCGCGTACCTCCTCAGGAAGAGCAGAGGTGGAGATATCGAAATCTTTAGGTTTTTTCCGCATGAGCAAATCACGTACACCGCCACCCACGAGATAAGCGATATGTCCCGCTTCATGGAGTTTGCGCAATACGAAGAGAGCGTTCTTGTCGATCAAGTTGTTACGGATGTGGTGGTCGTCTGATACGTAGATTTTGGGTAGCATTTGATTTTATTGTACAGATGAGGGAATCTATTTTCAGCAGAAAACTTTTTTCTAAGGGAGTTATACCATTTTTCTGCATAAATTTTTGCAAAAAGTTCTCTTTCAAAATAGCAGAAGCTGTATAGCATTTTTTTTCCACCCAGCTCCGTTATTTTTCTTTCTAGGGTGGCTCCCAATGAGGGATTGTGCGCTTTGCCATAAAGGCCGATGTTCACAAAATAGGGACGACCAAAGTGAGGCGAGAGATGTTGTGGGGTCTCTGTTCCCTTTACAGGGCAGAGCCAGACGGGATAGATCGTATTGCCTTCTAAAAATTTTTCGATAGCTTCGGGAGGTGTGTAAAAATCATGAATCAGAAAAAGACTTTCAATCCGTTCCTGCGGCATCGCATGCAGAGCGCGATAGAGACGGTGGCTACAGCATGTCCAGCCAAATAATAAGCGCCACAACAGTGAGGGATGTCTTTGTCGGCGAAGAGAATAAGATCTATTTAAGAGAAGTTGGAGAAGCATATGACTAGAGAGAAAGCTGCCCATCCAAAAGGCTCCACG
>JBJXGG010000088.1:0-5550 GCA_046153495.1 Chlamydiales bacterium | reverse complement strand
TAGAGCACCCGACTTGTAATCGGACGGTTGAGGGTTCAAGTCCTTTCTCCAGCATTCCCCTTGGGGGTGTCGCATAGTGGTCAATTGCATCGGACTGTAAATCCGACTCCTTCGGGATACGCTGGTTCAAATCCGGCCACCCCCAAATTCTTATGAGTAGATTAATCATGGGCAAGAATTGCATCCTCGAGGTGCTTAAGATTGCGCCAGAACGCATCAAACAGGTCTATACCTCCCACAAACCGGGAGAGGATGGACTCTATGAAAAGCTTCTCCAAGAGAAAGTGCCAATCCGCACACTCTCCAAGCAGGAGCTTACGCAACTTGTCCATTCTGATTCCCATCAATCGTATGTTGCCGAAGTATATGAACGTAAACAGCTCGATCTGAAGGATTTTATTGCAAACGCTTCCGATCGTTCGATGGTTATCATGTTGGATTCTATTTTTGATCCGCAAAATTTAGGGGCGATTTTGCGAGCTGCCGAGTGTTTTGGCGTCGATCTCGTGGTCTTCTCTAAAAATAGAGGATCTGATATTACACCTGTGACGACGAAGACAAGCGCTGGTGCAAGCGAACTTGTTCCGATTCTCAAAGTATCAAATTTGGCAGAAACGATGAAAGCTTTTCAAAAAGGCGGCTATTGGTCGGTTGCTTGTGAGGGAAAAGAGGGCTCCACCTCGCTCTATGACTTCACTTTTCCAGAAAAGACATTGCTGATTTTCGGCTCAGAAGGAAAGGGAGTACAACCCCTTTTGAGTAAAAATGCCGATTTTCATCTCTCTATTCCTATGTTGGGGCATATCGATTCGCTCAATGTTTCGCAAGCAGCTGCGGTATTTCTCAATCAATGGAGGGCATCATAAAAACAGCATTGATCACAGGTGCTTCTAGTGGTATCGGTAAAGCGACGGCTGAAGAGTTCGCAAAGATGGGGATCAGGATGATCTTAATCGCGCGCCGCATCGATCGTATCACGTCTGTCGATTGGGGAGTAGAAGTACTTCCTCTGCAATTAGATGTCACTAATCCTGGCAATTTTATGGAAGACCTGCCACCGGAGTGGAGAGAAATCGATATCTTAGTGAATAATGCCGGTTTGAGCCTCACCTTGGATAAGCTCTACGAGGGGAATCCTGTGAATTGGGATGTGATGATAGATACGAACATCAAGGGTCTTCTCTATATGACTCGCGCTCTCTTGCCCGGAATGATTGTCCGCAAAAGGGGGGATATTATTAATATCAGCTCTATTTCAGGGTATGAAAGTTATCCTGGAGGAAATGTCTACTGTGCGACCAAGCATGCTGTGCGCGCTATCAGCCATGCCACGCGGTTAGATTGCCTAGGAATGGGCGTTCGCGTGACAGACATGGCGCCTGGCTTTGTGGAGACAGAATTTAGCGAAGTGCGCTGGAGCGATAAAAAACGGGCAGATGAGTTTTATGCGAGTGTTGAAGCGCTTCAGGCAAAAGATATTGCGGAAGCAATCGCTTTTTGTGTCACTCGCCCTCCTCATGTCGATATAGCTCAGATGCTGATCATGCCAACGGTGCAAGCTTCGACAGTCCATGTCCATAAGAAATGTGGTGCAGGAGTATTTGACTAAAAAGGGAATATGTAATCATAATCCTCTCTACACACAGAGGATACAGGTGAGATTTTTTATAGTAGTTGCATTGTTATTTGGTGGTGTCACCCGGGCTTATGGAGACACTGTCGTAGAGCAATTGCAACAATTTACTGGCTCCAAAGATATCCGTATTTTAGACGAAGCTGTGAACCGTGCAGTCGCCGTTATTGCCGAGGCTCATACAGAGGAATTCAACCGCATTTACGACTTAGAGTATGGAAAGCTACGTATATCCAACATGTATAGCGGCTCTCCTAGTACCGCTAATAGTACGGCGGCAAAAGTCAGAGTAAATCTCGCTTTTACGGATGTATTAATTCATGGAATGGAAGATTTGGTGCGTCACATTGAAAAAGAACATCTTTTTCTCTATTGGGATTTGGCGCAACAGGCGATTGTACGGCATGCCTTCGATTTGAAATTTTCTAACAATGTGCATCCTAGTATCTTGCAAAATCATATCAGCCGCAAAATTTACTTCAAAAAAGTGATCGGATAAAAAAAGAATATACAGTAGAAAAGAGGAGATGCGAAAACTCTCTTTTCTTCTCTTTTTTTTCGTGGTGAGTTGCTCTCGAACTCCTCCGTTGAGCGATGAGGTTGTTGTTAATCGTATTGGAAATCGATTAGGCAAGCAGGTCTCTTGGGGTTCTTCAGAAAAGTTTGATGACTTCATCCAGCAAGTTTCTCATGGGGAGTTAACCGTCGATTTGGCTGTACAGATTGCCCTTTTGAATAATCCTAAAATCCAAGCGATGTTTGAAGAGATTGGGATCGCACATGCTGATTTAATCGAGGCAGGATTGTATTCTAACCCCGTCTTCGAAATCTTCTTCCGTTTTCCCGATGAAAAGAACCTGGTGATGGATATCGATAGCCAAATCATGGGTGTTTTGCTCGATCTTTTTATGGTTCCTCTCCGAAAAAAGGTGGCACAAGCCGATTTGGAGCGAGTCCAATTCGAAGTGAGTCAACAAGTTTTAGATTTGACCTGTAGAGTTCAGGAAGTCTATTACCGGTTGAGTTTTGCACAAAGCCATTCTGCCAATCTCAAGGCTATTACCGAGTTAAATGAGGCTGAGTATGAAATTCATAGGGTGCAGCAAAAAGCCGGTAACATTTATCAGGTAAGGGAAAATGAGGCGAAGGCGGCCGCTCTTTTTGCCGATATAGAGATGAATGAGAGTCTTTCTGAAATCATTCAATATCGGAAAGAGCTCAATCAATTAATGGGTTTTGGTGAGGATGTGGAAGGATGGCGTGTGCCTTGTACCGATAAAGAGCTACCGAAGACTCCCGATTCACTTGAAGTGTTACAAAAACGGGCGTTAGAGAGTCGTTTTGATCTTTGCGCCCTCTATTGGGATTTGCAACGCATTGCACGCACAGGAGCAACAAAAAAGTGGTGGGCGTATACCGAGGCGATGTTGGGTGCTGCTTCGGAGCGTGAACCAGAAGGGTCGTGGATTACAGGTCCTGCGATTGGGGGAGCAATCCCTATTTTTAACTACGGCCAAGCAGATAGAGCCCGGCTACGCTCCTTTTTGCGACAACGTACTGACCAATATCTTGCTCTTAAAATTGCCATTTTGAATGAAGTGGGTGCCGCTTTTGAAAAGCAGGAGTTATTTCGTAAAGCGGCCATCGAATATGCTTCAAATATACTGCCTACACGCTCCATTGTTGTGAATGAGACACAGAGATTATACCATGTGATGGCTCTCTCTCCTTTTGCTCTTCTACAAATCGAGCAAGATTTTCTCAATCAGATCCAATATATGAGGACTCTGCGCGACTTTTGGATCGCGCGGGTGCACCTTACTCGCGCTGTGGGAGGAAGGTTATGAGATTTTTTGCTCTCCTTTTTCTCTCGCTCCCTCTGTGGGCCAAAGTGGTTGTCCCCGATGGCTCTGTGTTACCCTACCAAATGGAGGGAGAGGTGAAGATTTTCCGTCTCATTGCAGAGCCCGTTATTAGAGAATTTGCTCCGGGTATGGTGGCTCATTGTTGGGGTTACAACGGTCAAGTTCCAGGTCCTGTTATTGAAGCTATTGAGGGGGATCGGGTTAGGATCTACGTGACAAATAAGTTGCCAGAATCCACAACAGTCCATTGGCATGGTATCATTCTTCCCAATGGGATGGACGGGGTGAATGGATTGACGCAACCCTCTATCTTGCCGGGAGAGACTTTTGTCTACGAATTCACCCTCATCCAAAATGGGACATTTATGTACCACCCTCATGCTGACGAAACTGTGCAGATTGGCATGGGGCTTGTCGGTATGTTCGTGATTCATCCAAAAGAGGAGCTGCATCCTATCGATCGAGACTTTTGTTTGATGACGCAAGAGTGGAACGTGCCGGTAGGAGCAAAAGGTGTAAACCCTTTCACAGGCGAGTTCAACTACTTTACCCTCAATGGAAAAGTTTTTCCCGGGACCTCTCCCCTTGTCGCAAAGATGGGGGACAAAATTCGCATTCGATGTGGGAATCTCAGTATGAATGATCATCCTATACATTTACACGGCTATGAATTTACAGTGACGAGAAGTGGAGGAGCGCGCATTCCTGATTCTGCCCAATATACCACTGTTACACTCGATTTACCCACAGGATTTGCAAAAGAGATAGAGTTTGTTGCTAACAATCCGGGAGATTGGGCACTCCACTGCCATAAGGCGCATCATGTTATGAATGGGATGAATCACGATATTCCTAACCTTATGAATGCGATGCCTACACAAGAGACAATAGATAAAATTCGCAAATACCTACCAGATTATAAACCACTAGGAGTACATGGAATGGGTATGATGTACACGGGAAAACCATTGCCTGATAGCCCGCCGAATTTTTTGCCGTATGGAAGTCCAGGTCCTTACGGCGTGATAGATATTGGGGGGATGTTTACAGTATTCAAAGTGCGAGAGCGTCTTGAGAATTATAATGATCCCGGTTGGTACGATGCTCCCAAGGGAACAGTGGCGCATAAAGTGGAGTATAGAGGATAGAACTCCCCTTGGTCGCCAAATGAATTTTTTTACACATCTTTTCTACCTGTGATTTTAGGAGAGTGAGGTAAAAAGAGCCTATTGCGGAGCCTCAGATCATCTACCTCTGGCCGCAAACTTGGCTTTATGATACGATGAATCCTCATTATTTATGTTGGGGTTATATGACTAAAAAAATTTCTTTTAATAAAGAAGAGGGACAGGAGTTTAAGCACGTTTTAAAAGAGCGGGTGAACGCCTATTTTCAGGAGAAGAATATCTCTATCAAGGCAAATGCTGCCATGTATTTTAAGACAACTTTTTACTTACTAACGATGGGCGCTCTTTATGGTCTTTTACTCTCCCATCTTATTCCGGCATTGCTCGTCTATCCTATTTTAGGATTTTTTATCGCGATCGGAACGATGAATATTTCCCATGATGCGTTACACGGCGCCTATTTTTCTGGCCGTTTTGGCAACCGTGTTTTGGGGCTTCTGATGGACCTTTTTGGAGCGAGTTCATTTTACTGGCGTAAAGAGCATACTGTCGATCACCACACTTTTACGAATATCGCGGAACATGATGCCGATCTCATGGTGCCGAACGTCCTTCGTCTCTGCCCCAAGACCAAGCACCATTGGTTTCACCGCTTTCAATTTATTTATGCCCCCTTTCTCTATTGTGTGAACCTGATCCATTGGGTCTATTACTCAGATATAAAGAGGATTTTTGCTCTAGTTAAAGAGGAGAAGAGACCTCCTAAGAGAGAGATGTGTTTTTTGATTCTTTTTAAATTTGTGCATATAACGACTTTTCTCATTATACCGCTGTTTGTATTACCTATCGCTTGGTGGATCGTTCTCTTAGGCTATCTCTGTTTTCTATTTACGATAGGTATTACCCTTACGATTATTTTCCAGTT
>JBJXGG010000184.1:0-5028 GCA_046153495.1 Chlamydiales bacterium | reverse complement strand
GGATCCTGTTTATCGGGTACTTCGTAGAACTGTCCCGCAAATTTGGGCATCTGACCTGAGCCAAACATCGTAGGGGGACGGACTGCCAATGGAGGAAGCCAAAATTCGAAGCCTCGCATAATCTGGATTTCAATCATATAGCTCAAGAGAGCCCACTCTAGCTGCGCCCCGACGCCTCGATAGGCAGGCCACCCTGCCCCCGATGTCTTTGCAGTTTTTGTAAACTCAAATAACCTCAGCTTCTCATTCAATTCTAAATGATTTTTTGGAGTAAAAGGAAAGGTGGGCTTCTCCCCCACTACTTTATAGATAACATTCTCTTCCTTATCTTGAGAAATCTTCACGTCATCCATCGCTATATTGGGGATACGAGAGAGGGCATCACTGAATTTCTGTTCCAAAGAGGCGAGAAGATGCTCATTTGCAGAGATGGTTTCTCCCATTTCTCGCACTTCTTGCATCAGAGCATCGGCATACTCTTTCTTGCGTCTTAGTTCACCGATCTCTTTAGAGTGACTATTGCGTCGGTTTTGGAGGTCTTCTGTCTCTGTCTTTAGCGCGCGTATCCGTTCATCAAGCTCGAGCACAATGTCTAATGTGAGTCCAGGCTCTTTCTCCTGCACCTTTGCTTCAATAGATTTCTTTTCTGCACGAATTCTTTTGATATCTAGCATAGTTGAGGTATTATATATTCCAGCAGTAAATTATGTCACACGAACAATTGTTTTTTATGCGCCGGGCCATTGCGCTTGCGGAGGAGGGAAGGTTAACAGCTCCACCGAATCCGTGGGTGGGCTGTGTCCTTGTGCGTGAAGGGAAGATCATCGGTGAGGGCTATCATGAAGCTCCCGGAAAGCCCCATGCTGAGCGGATGGCGCTTGCCCAAGCTGGTGACGCTAAGGGAGCTACAGCTTTTGTCTCTTTAGAACCTTGCTCCCATTATGGACGGACTCCTCCCTGTGTTGATGCGTTGATTGAGGCTGGAATCAGCCGAGTCGTGATTCCCTATCTTGACCCCGATCTTAGAGTGGCAGGAAGGGGTGTCAAGGCATTGGAAGCGGCTGGTATTTCTGTTATTATAGGGGTGGGCAAAGAGGAGGCGTTACGCTCTTTGGAGCCTTATCTGCATCATCGCCGCACAAAGCTTCCATTTTGCATCTTGAAAATGGCTTGTTCTCTTGATGGACGGGTGGCTGCTCAGGATGGTTCTTCCCAGTGGATTACTGCAGAAGGTGCCAGGATGGATGGACACCGCCTGCGCGCTTCTGTGCAGGCAGTTATGATCGGTGTCCATACGGCGATTGTCGACAAACCGCAACTGACGGCCCGCATTGAGGGAGCTTCTCAACCTCTACGTATTGTGTTAGATAGTAAAGGAAGGCTCCCCCCCGAAGGCCCGCTCTTTGACCCCTCTCTTGCCCCCACTTTGATTTTTACGACAAAGCCGAATGCAGCTTGGAAAAATGTAGAAGTAGTGGTGCTTCCCAAATTAGAGTTGCTTTCTGTGCTCCAAAAATTGGGAGAGCGTGGTATCATCCAGCTCTTAGTTGAAGGAGGAGCGATACTGCACTCCTCTTTCTTGCGAGGTGGGTTTGCACAAAAGGTCGTGGTATATATGGGGAACTGTTTCTTGGGTGATAAAGGGTTGCCATCAGTACAGTTAGAAGTCCCACACATTAGCAATGTTCCCCGCCTACGGCTTGAGTCAGCAACTCCAATCGGCAACGATGTACGACTACTATATAGCGTATAGCTCCTTATGTTTTAGATATAATTGATTAAATTGAGATTGCCTCATTAGAATCTAAACAATGTGTTGAAAGCCACCGCTTTTTCGTTGGAGAACCGCCCCTCCAAAGAGACTTCGAAACAATCGCACCCTGTCAAAGTCAGCCCAAGAGCATATCCCCAATTTGTCGCTTTTTCTTTATCGACAAGGGTAATGCTTGGGGCTGCTCCAGTCACACTAAGAGTAGCATTGTCAAATGAAAGTTTGCAATTATTGTAATCTACCGCAGCATAAGGGACTATGCTTGCTGTGTCAGCAAAGTAGAGTTGGTAGGCGATGCCCAAAGCAGCTTGCCATTCCCAATATTTCCATGAAATGCCTTCCGGATTTCTCACTGGGTTGGATCCATTCATATTAAAATAATTTAGATCAGGTTTTGTGGCAAAATACCAAACGTTGGCCCCCACGCCGAAGCAACCACACTCCCAGATCGTTCCTCGCGCTCCGAGAGCCCAAGAGAAGTCGGTGACGCTGGCGTATTCTGGGCCTGGGTTAAAAATAACGACGTCAGAAGCAGAGACGAATTCATTGATGCAAAATTGCGTGGCTCCCAAAATTGCCTCAAGATTCACGCGATCGAAAAAATTCAAAGCGATGTATCCGCCATTGGTTGTCATGGTGGTCTCATGCATCACATTCTCTCCAAAACCATCCTCTTTGATTTTTTTGTCGAAAATATAGTCGCCATAAAAACCAAGTTCAAAGCCGAGGCAGCCGTTGAATAAGAGGGTGTCTGGGCACCAATTCAACAGCCCTGCTCCTTGTGTGACTATAGAAGCGCCGATTGGGTTTCCTACTTGCATAGCAAAAGCTTGTACGCTAAGTAGCAATGGTAACAGTAGTTTTTTCATCATCAAAACCTTATTTGTGTGTTACAGATTTCTCTACAAACCTGAGTTTTGGATTGTTCTCCACTATCCTCAGAAAACTCCTCTGATTACGAGGAAGAACAACCCAAAACTCAGGATACAACGTCATTAAATGTCAAAAAAGTTTTATTGTCTATATGAGATTTGATACCACTTCGTTTTTAGGTCGCGTAGGGAACAAAAGAATAACTGGTTGTTTTTTCCCTCTTTATCGCCTATACTACGGTCCAAATGAAGAGAGTTGAAGACGCTATTTCTGCCTTTGGAAAGGGAGAGTTTGTGGTTGTGGTCGATGACCCTGATCGTGAGAATGAAGGGGATTTAATCATGGCTGCAGAAAAGATGACGCCCCAAAAAATGTCTTTTATGCTCCAACATACTAGTGGAGTTGTTTGCGTAGGGATGACGAAAGAGCGTCTCGATGCTTTACACCTCCCTTTGATGGTGAGTCAAAATACAGAATCGCAGCGGACTGCTTTCACTATTTCCGTCGATTTGAAAAAGGGTACAACATCAGGGATTTCTAATGAGGATCGATGCCGTACGGCGCGGGCTTTGGCCGATCCTCAAGCGGTGGCAGACGATTTTGTTCGTCCTGGTCACGTTTTTCCTTTGCAGGCGCGTGAGGGAGGGGTATTGAAGCGAGCAGGTCACACTGAAGCAGCGGTCGATTTGGCGCATCTAGCTGGGTTAGAGCCAGCTGGGGTTATATGCGAAATAGTAAACAAAGATTACACTATGATGCGTCCCGGAGAGCTTAGAGAGTTTGCCGATGCGCATCGCATCCCTATCATCTCGATTGCAGAGTTGATCCGTTACAGGAGAAAGAGAGAGAAATTGGTTCGCCTAGTCTCGACCGCTCGTCTCCCGACCTCTTTTGGCGAGTTTTCTGCCTGTGCATATGAATCGGTTATCGATGGGATGCAACATTTGGCGCTCGTGAAGGGTGAAGTCGCTGGAGAGCGCGATGTATTAGTTCGTGTACATTCTGAGTGTTTGACAGGAGATATTTTTTGTTCTACTCGCTGTGATTGCGGCGCTCAACTGCAAAAAGCGCTCGCTAGAATTGAGGAAGAGGGGTTAGGGGTTGTCGTCTATCTCCGAGGGCAGGAGGGGCGTGGTATCGGTCTTGGGCATAAGCTGCGCGCCTACACTTTGCAAGATGAAGGATATGATACTGTCGAGGCTAACGAGAAGCTAGGCCTTCCCGTCGACTCAAGAGAATACGGCATTGGAGCACAAATTTTAGCAGATCTGGGATTAACGACTATTCGTCTGTTAACGAATAATCCATCAAAATACGGTGGGTTGAAGGGGTACGGCTTGACGATTACGGAACGCGTTCCTTTACAGCCCCGCTGGACAGAAGAAAATACCCGCTATCTTCGCACAAAGGTGGAGAAAATGGGACATCAATATGAGGAAGAGCGTGCAAAATTATAGAGGAATGTATACGTCGACAGACCGCGCCTTTGCGCTTGTGGTCGCGCGGTTTAACAAGCCGATTACCGAGCGCCTTTTGGATGGAGCGATTGACTGCTTACTCCAGCATGGTGCTGCTCGTGAAGATCTTACTGTAGCTTGGGTCCCCGGCGCTTTTGAATTACCTTTGGTAGCCAAGAGATTGGCAGAGTCGGGGCGGTATGTTGCTGTAATTTGTCTTGGGGCAGTAATCCGTGGAGAGACAGCTCACTTTGACTATGTAGCGGGACAAGCTGCCTCTGGTATTCTACAAGTCTCTTTAACAACAGATGTGCCTGTGATTTTCTCTGTGCTCACCACAGAAACGGTAGCCCAAGCAGAGATGCGCAGTGGCATTAAGGGTGGTAACGTAGGAGAGGCAGGAGCGATGGCTGCGATGGAAATGGCAACTCTTTTAGAACAAATCAATCAAGAACAGTGCGTTTAAAAAGTCTCAAAATTTTTGGTTTTAAATCTTTTGCTGATAAGGTATCGATCGATTTTGACTCTGAAATCATAGGCGTCGTTGGGCCCAATGGTTGTGGGAAATCGAATATCGTCGATGCTTTCCGCTGGGTTTTGGGGGAGCAGTCTCCTAAATCCATGAGAGCGACCGGAATGCAAGACGTTCTTTTTGCAGGCAGTGCGACTCGGCCTGCGAGCAATTATGCAGAAGTCTCTGTCACATTGAGCGATGTCGGAGAGGAACTTGCGATTCCCTACAACGAGGTGACAATTACACGGCGTCTCTATCGTTCGGGTGAATCAGAGTATCTTCTCAATCGAGAGCCAGTGCGGCTCAAAGATCTTCAGCTTCTGTTTATGGGTTCAGGGGTGGGTAAGAACGCCTTTTCTGTGTTGGAGCAAGGAAAAATTGACAGTGTGATCCATTTGAGTCCGGAGATGCGT
>JBJXGG010000180.1:0-11250 GCA_046153495.1 Chlamydiales bacterium | reverse complement strand
GTTGCAGTCGAATTGGCTCGAGTGTCCACTCTTTTTGGAGGCGAGGTTTGGGAGTATCTCTGTTCTGGTGCATTAGAAACAGAAAAAAGTTTCCTCGCTGCTCAGCTAGCATTGCAAGGAGCAAGTCGCCCTCTGGAAGAGGTCGTGCGAGGTATTGGAGAAAACTTCTGCTCTTACTGGGCGGCCGGTATCTGTGAAACTTCGCTCCTCGTCGATAATCTCCGTCGCAGTGTACCAGAACTAGGGTTCATGGGACGTGAAGCGGTCGTTGCTATAGTTGAACAGCTAAAAAGCTATATCCATAGTGGCAGCGAGCAGGCCGACAGAATACGGCTCTTGCTCAAAGAGGAGGCTCCCGATACATTTGAATACTTTATTGCAGATCCTTTTCGCTTTAGAGTAATGTATCCAGTAAAAAGAAAATGGACCGTGATGAGGACGAATATGGCTATCAGACGGATCCGTATGGGACAAAGCATTGAACGCATTAAGACCTCTCTATCTGCCTCTTGGGAACGCATCGCCTCTCGATGGCGTTGATCTTTTATTCGCCCAAAGAATTGCGCAAAGTAATAACCTGAGTTTTGGGTTCTCCTCCTCGGATTCAGACGAATTGACGCAGCAGATCTTGGGATTTTCTGACGAAGGGAATGACCAAAGGCCTCTTCCGAGGCAGAACAGCACGAGAGATACAAGTAAACTCCCTGAAGACGAAGTAGTAACATCCAAAGCTCAGGTTATCAATTTTTTTTTAGCTGCTCTCTTGCATGCAAGTCGACAGGGACATCTCTGTCTGATTGTGGATGAAAGGGGTGTATTCCCCTCTTTTTGCGCCTTAGATTCTCAGATCCAAAAGGATCTCTTGGAGATCCCCGGCATTGTTGTTCGAGTTGACAATCGTTACTATCTATATCGCAATTGGGTGTGTGAGCAGCAGTTTATCGCAGCACACGCGAAATTGCTAATGCAGGAGGTAAAATCGATTGCTTTGGGTGAGGCCCCAGGTTTAACTGGGGAGCAGCGTAGAGCGGTAGAAAAAGCGCTTTGCTCTTCGTTGACACTCATTTCTGGAGGGCCTGGGACGGGAAAGAGCTTTACAGCAGCGATGCTCGTACGCAGAGCTGTAGAGGCTGGGCTATCGGTCGCTGTCGCTGCACCCACAGGCAAAGCGACGATGCATATCGGGCAAGCTGTCGAGGGGGCTCATGTAAAAACTTTGCACTCCCTTTTAGTAAAAAAAAGAGAGCTTCCCTACGACCTTATCGTTGTCGATGAAGCTTCCATGATTGATGCTCCGCTTATGACCCAGCTTTTCACCTCTCTCAAAGAGGGTGCTCGTCTCGTTCTTTTGGGAGACCGCGATCAACTTCCACCAATCGACACGGGACACTTTTTTGCCGATCTTGCAAAGAGTACAGATGCCTGCTTTTTGCAAGAGTGCCATCGCACAGAGTTGCAAGAGATCATCTCCTGGGCAAAAGATGTCAAAAATGGGAAATCGATACCCTACTCTCCTCTAACTCCAGATATTGTAGAGAAGATTGCTACTAAATTGCGCCATTGTGGTCAGAATACATTTTGTGTCCTCTCCCCGTTGCGCCAAGGAAGATATGGAGTCGACTTGCTTAATGAGTTTCTTCATGAGAGACTAGCTGATTTGCCAACACCGATTATGATTAGAGAGAATAAGGGAGAATTTGTCAACGGGCAGAGAGGGGTTCTCACAGGGGAGGAGGCAGAGATTGGGGGAAAGGTGTATCGCCGCTATCAGCTGCCTCGCTTCGAATATGCCTATGTAATGAGCGTCCACAAGAGCCAAGGGAGTGAATATAGCGAAGTGTGGGTGCTACTACCTGAAGGGGCGGTTCACTTCGGGAGAGAGATGCTTTACACAGCTATCACACGTGCGCGTAAACGAGTAGAGCTTTTTGCTGTAGAAGGGGTGGTGGAAACGATTGTCTCTTCACACACCTCGCGCCTGTCGGGCATCATGCGCTGTCCTCAGCGACATCTCTCTTGTAGCCATGAACAAGATCTCCGCCCTCAATGGCTATAATAGTCACGGCTGCTACAAGAGAAACGCTCGCACCAGCTATAGCTAAAGCAGGGCTGCCTTGGCCTGGTGTTGTAGACATGCCTATGCCCAATTCAAACGGTAACGAGGCTAGGTAAGCGCAGTTTCTGGCAAAATCTTTTCCGGCCTCTCTTGTCTCTTGTCTTTGTTTTTGCGGCTCATCCGTCCCGGTTCGTGCCGGTTCTGTGAGTTTGCCTACGAAGTCTCGTAACGATTTAACAAAGCTGAAGCTCACAATAACCGTGAACAAGATGATAAGCGCATTGCCGATACGACTGGCATGTTTACCTAAATCAATAGCTTTAAAGTCATGTAGAGCTTTGACTCCGTTTAAGATACGCGCAGAAGCTGATGAGACGATAACGGAAACTTTTAGCCAATCGGCTACTTTGTAGTGTCCTTTCCCATCGCTTTCCACGCAGTAGACGAGAGAAGCTACCGCGGGAACGGTTCGGACAATATCGAGGCCTGTGCGGAGTTCAGTAAATTTATGCCCCACGCTCTGTGCAGCAGGATCTGTTTTCCCTTGCAGTTTTGCTGCATTATCGGCAATGGTTGCGACAGATTGGACGGCAAGTGCCGTATAATCTAATACTTCTGTTGCAGACCCAAATTTACCTACCGCAACCCCGACGCGCGATTTGCTGTACGCATCACATGCGCCTCCTACTCTATCTAGACATAATGCCATTAGATACCTACCCTCACTAGTTAACCAGAAAGTGTATCAAAATTAATGATTATAAGAAAGTTAAGAATTTTTTTAATAAAGAGAGGTGTCGAACGATCACCTTCGTAGTCTGGGTGTTGGTTTTTATAGTCGATTAAATTGAGATTGATACTCTATGGTTGTGCCAAAGCCCTGCGGTCTAATGATCCCAAGTCGGTCAATATTAGAAATATGGATCGATTTGGGATCATTAAGACCCGGGAGTTTTCGTGCAATCAGAGAGTATCAATCTCAATTTAATCGGCTATACTATCTCAATTGATCAAAAGCGCTTTCGAAGAGAGAAAAGGAGAAAAAATGGAAATAGTTCCTTTATTTTTTGCTCGATAATAGCAACCTTCAGCTATGATCTGCGCAAAAAATTGCCAGATCATTTCAGAAAACTCCTCTGATTACGAGGAAGAAGAACCCAAAACTCAGGTTATTAGAGAGCTGCTTTTTTGGTAACGCGAGCTTTTGTGCGGCTGGCTTTATTAATGGAAAAGATACCGCGCTTTACGCCTTTGTCCATCATGCTGTACAGGGTGTTGATGCTCTTTTCAAGAGCCAACTTCTCTTGACTTTTGAGAGCCTCATTATAGGCGTTCATCGTCGTGCGCACTTGAGATTTAAAAGATTTATTACGCATGCGTTTTTTTTGATTTTGCATGTCTCTCTTCAACGCTGTGGGACGTTTAGTTTTTGCTTTTTTCTCTTCAGCCATAGCTACCTCAGTTAAATCGAAGCGTATTCTAAAGAAAATCGTGCGTTTAAGTCAACAAGAGCTTAATTTGGAGCGATGCATAGAAATAGCACATGGCTAGCGCTTTTAGTAGTCGTGGTGGGTTTGGCCCTGTTTTTTGGAGTGAAGGCTTCGCTCTCTTTGAGCAACTATTATGCTTTGAGTGAACAGATTCCTGTCGAGGTACATCAGTGGGAAATCGTAGATGTGGGGCGAGACAACTATTTTTTGATTGCTAACTACTCTTTTGATCGGGCAGGCAAGACGTATGGAGGTTCAGGGCGCGTCGGTTATATCTATCGTAATCCTTGGTCTGCAGAGAAGGGGTTAGAACAATTTCGCGATGCAAAGCTGCGGGCTTGGGTCAATCCGAAAAAGCCAGAAAAGATGGCTTTGGTCAAAAATTATCCTTACAAAATGGTCCTTTCTGCTCTCGTTTTAGCTGGGCTTGCTCTCTATTTTATCTTTCTGGGGTTGTATGTGGGAAATCAGAAAGGGTGATCTAAAAGCAAAATTTCTTCCCGAAAAGGGGATGAATTTTGTGAGTTATACAAAAGGGGCAATCGAGGCGATCGATCAGAGTACGCTTCCTCTTTTTGAAGAGAGGTATGCGGGTCTAGGGGCGATGATCGGCCCTCATTTCCACCGGCGCAACCCGGCTGTGATCCCCTCTTTGCCCAAAGAAGAGGCTTTTCCCCATGTGGCGGCGCTGAAAGCAAAAGGAGAAAAAGAGTATTTTTCTCATGGCATAGGGCGGTACGCCCCTTGGGATGTAGTCGAAAAAGGGGAAGAGAAACTTATCGCTCGATTGCGCGGAAATATGGAGTGGAATGGCGTTCTTCTCAAAGAGATCGAGGGGCAAGATTTCACCATGAGCTATGAAGCAAGAATGTCTGAAAAGGGACTAGAGATCACATTGGGAGTCGTCGGAGAGACAGAAGCTGTTGTGGGACTCCACACCTACTATGCTCTTTATGGAGGTGGCGCAGTGTATGCCACCGTGCAAGATGAGTATAATGTGGGAGGAGAGTTTAAAAAAATTCCTTGGCATATAGATAAAGACCAGCTTGTCTACCCGCTTGACAAAGATACAGACTTTGGTTTTCTTTCCGCTCCCGATCCTCTCCATGGAAAAATTGATTTGGTTACAGCGACGCATACGGTAAGGGTGCAGTATTGGAGTGATAATGCAGAGTGTTCATGGCAGTTATGGCATCCTAAGGGAAGCTCTTTTGCCTGCGTGGAACCTATCGCGGCAAAAAACCCCCGCAAAGTGCGATTAAGTGTCAACAAGATTAAAATTCTGATTTCTCTTCTATAAGTAATATGATATAGAGAGAACATGGTCTATTCTCCTCGGAGCGCCTGTGCCTGAAGTAAGTGTGGAACACGAGCCTATCCGTCTTAAGAAAAGAGGATTGCGTTTTTCGCGCAATCAATTCTACCTTGTACTCTTATGCTGCTTCCTCTTTCCTGGTTTTATGTCTATAGGCTTTGCTTCCTCTCTCTTGGAAGGGGGAGATGTGCGTGCATTTTTCCTTGTTGTTGTTCTCTCTTCGTCTTTGGGTGGGTCGGGGGGGTGGTATTATTTGCGGCAGTGGGAAAAGAAGATGCGCTCCTCGGTTGAAAGGTTGGTTCAGGAGCGCTGCGAGCATTTAGAGGTTGCTCCCGTTCATCGAGAGCGGGAATTAGAAGAGCTGAGGCGCGAAAATCTCTACTTACGCGAACAGTTAGAAGAGACGCGGAGAGGTTATGAGCACCAGATGGATCTGCTCCACTCTTCCGTGGTGAAGAGCAAAGCGCAAGTAAATGAGCTCAACCTGGAGATGGATCAGAAACTTGAAGAGATGCGCCAAGCTTATTTAGAGTTTGAAGATTTACGGAAAGAGTACCACCGTTTGGAAGAGGAGTATCGCTGCTACAAACAGAATGAGAGAAGCAAGTTGGGGCATAAAGAGTCTCTTTTGGGAGAATATCAACGTACGATTTCAGAGCAGAGGGGAATTATTGAGAAGAAGCAGGGCTATATCACTAAATTGGAAGGAAAAGTGCACGATTTGATGTATGAAATCCGCAGTCTGCTACAGCTCGATGAGCCGGTTAGCCAAGCAATCCCCCCGCTCGACTCTTCTAATCAGGAAGAGATGCAAGACTATTATTTGGCAACGCCTTACGATCTAGATATGCATCTGGGGCGCTATGTAGAGATGGCAGAAAAATTCACTGGAGCTGACCATTTGGGGTATGTAAATGGGAGTGAACCGCGCTTTTTAGATACTACATCCAACAGCTATGCCATCGATTTGCGCCGCCTTTTCGATTCCCTAAGAGATGAGGTAACGGGTATCGTGTTTCTTTTCTCTCTAATTGAAAACAAAATTTTATTTACCAATAACTACGTCAAAACGCTGCTTGGTTGGAGTCCTGAAAAGTTTGTTAAAGAGTTTCCACAACTGGTAGAGGTTGGGTTGTCGGATTGGAAAGAGGCGATACGGGCGCTGCCGGAGATACAGGAGAAAAGAGTGCAGCTCGTTCTGTTGCACAGAGAGGGGAAGGGAGTCGAGTTGGAATGTGAGATGAAGATGATCATGCGAGGTCCCTTTGCTCACCACATTATGGGGATGTTCACAAAAATAGATTAAACTTTTTCTATAAGGCGTTGAAAAAAGGAAAAGTAGAGTTTTTTTATCGAAAAAGCGTAAGATTTTTTTTGTGGCAAAGGGAGTTTTCCCGTTAAGAAAAGATCGACGATATCGCTCGAAAAGTAGAGAGCCCTTTCCGCTCTGTGTATGAGTTCAGGGGGGAGTTTGTTGCTAAGGGTTTGGGGTTTGAGAATGTTAATAGGAGTGCGGAATTGACGATATTGATCGTAAATAATGTTCTTTCCATCGGTGAAGTAGTAGTAGGGGGTTTCTTTCATGGAGAGGAGAGCGGGAGCGAGCCTTTTTTTGTTGAAGCGGCGGTCCCAGAAGAGCCAGATCACTCTGTAGTTAATAGAGGCGTAGTCTCGATTGCGCGCGGTCAGCTCATCGGCCGAGATAGGGGAGCACTGTACCTCGAACAGCAGTTTTTCTGCAGGCCAGACAACATCAGCTATCCGCCCGATAGAGGGAAAGGGGTGCTCTATCACGCTCTTTTCGGGGGATATTATTTTTTGTAACCGGAGTTGCATGTGCAAATGCATGAGAGACTTTCCGCTTTGGCGGCACTCTCTGGGAGGGTGTAAATGATAAAAATGGAGCTGACGATGCTGTCCGCCACGCAGGCGCACGACGCCTCCACACTCGGGGCAAGTATAGTTCAATCCCCGACTGGCTTCGGTCGCTTGGACCCTATTTCCCAAAACATTATAAGCATGACATTGCATAAAACAACAAACGCAACTATACTAACGCAGCCAACGATTATTTTTTAAACCATTCATGAAGAAAATAAAAAACGACGATCCAGTGTCACCAAACGAAGAGTTCCAAGGAAAAATGGAGGAACTCGTAACCCTCGCTAAAGAGCAAGGCTTCATTACTTATGAGGAGATCAATGAGATTCTTCCAATGAATTTTGATTCTCCTGATCAAATTGACCATGTATTGATTTTCCTGGCCGGCATGGATATCCAAGTGCTAAATCAAGCCGAGGTGGAGCGCCAAAAAGAGCGCAAAAAAGAGGCCAAGGAGTTAGAGGGTCTAGCGCGCAAGGCAGAAGGGACTCCCGACGATCCCGTCCGGATGTATCTTAAGGAGATGGGCTCTGTTCCCCTACTTTCTCGTGAAGAAGAGGTGGAGATTTCTAAGCGCATCGAGAAGGCTCAACAGCAAATTGAGCGTATCATTATGCGTTTCCGTTATTCTGCCAAGGAGGCTATTTCCATCATCGCCTCCATCACGCAGGTGAAAGATCGGTTTGACAAGGTAATTGCGGAAAAAGAGATAGAGGATAAACAGGCCTATTTACTCTTGTTATCTCGTTTAGCTGAGCTCTTACAAGAAGAGGATTGGAAACTCGAATCTTTGCTGATGCAGCTGAGAGATCCGAAAGTGAAGAAAGAGGAGCGGGCGAAGATCAATGAGGAAATAGAGAAGAGTCGCATTCGTTCCCAGGCTTATCTCCGTCGTTTCTATGTACGCAACAATATCACCGAAGATTTTGCTGAGGTGGTATTCCGTGCTTATGACTGCTTTTTGGCTTTGGAAAAAGAGATCAATGAGCTCGCTGGACGTGCAGAGAGAAATAAGTTTGCTGCGGCGAAATTAGGGGCAGCGAAGCGGAAGCTCGCGAAACGAGAGATCGCGGCCGGTCGTACTTTAGATGAGTTCAAAAAAGATGTGCGGATGCTGCAGCGCTGGATGGACAAAAGTCAGGAAGCGAAGCGGGAGATGGTCGAGTCGAATTTGCGCCTTGTAATCTCGATAGCAAAAAAATATACTAATCGGGGCCTCTCTTTTCTTGATTTGATCCAAGAGGGGAACATGGGTTTGATGAAGGCGGTGGAAAAATTTGAATATCGCCGCGGCTATAAGTTCTCTACTTACGCTACTTGGTGGATTCGGCAAGCAGTGACACGTGCTATTGCAGACCAAGCGCGCACGATTCGTATTCCTGTGCATATGATTGAGACGATCAATAAAGTGTTGCGTGGAGCGAAGAAGTTAATGATGGAGACGGGGCGAGAACCCACTCCAGAGGAGTTGGCGAATGAACTCGGTATCACTCCTGAGAGGGTGCGTGAGATCTACAAGATTGCGCAACATCCGATCTCCCTCCAAGCAGAAGTAGGAGAGGGTGGCGAGAGTCAGTTCGGGGATTTCCTAGAAGATACGGGAGTCGAATCGCCTGCGGAAGCAACCGGTTACTCGATTCTTAAAGATAAAATGAATGAGGTGTTGACGACACTGACAGAGAGGGAGCGGATTGTTCTGATTCAACGTTTTGGTTTACTCGATGGGAAGCCAAAAACGCTTGAGGAAGTGGGAGTCGCTTTCAATGTGACCCGCGAGCGGATTCGACAGATTGAGGCGAAGGCGCTCCGCAAGATGCGGCACCCTATTCGATCGAAGCAGCTAAAAGCATTCCTCGATCTTCTAGAAAATGAGTAATCACATCCAAGCAGGGGGATCGGTGAGTAAACACCTCCCCCATTTTGAGGAGAGAGAGGGGCAGGTGGCGATGCTCGAAGCTGTGCAGGCAGCCTATGAAAAGGAACAAGTCCTCCTTGTCGAAGCGGGCACGGGGATCGGTAAAAGCATGGCCTACTTGATCTCAGCTATGGAATGGGCCGCTCACCATCTGGAGCCGACTGTCGTTGCTACCCATACCATCGCTTTGCAAGAACAATTAGTTCAAAAAGATATCCCCTTTCTATTAGATGCGCTCGGGCTCGATTTGCGCGTTGTTCTACTCAAGGGAATGTCTAATTACCTCTGTCTGCGCAAATTGTATGATGCGAAAGAAGAGATGCCGAGTGCCATCATGAGCTGGGCTGAGACAACTAAGGAGGGTTCAAAGAGCGAGCTATCCCAGATTGATTTTTTTGAGGAGATCGGGGCTGAAGCGGAGAGTTGTACGGGGTCGAAATGTCCTCACTACAAAGAGTGTTTCTTTTTTAAAGCGCGCAAAAAAGCGGCGGAAGCGCAGCTGGTTATTGCGAATCATCATCTTCTTTTCTCTGACCTGGCTATTCGTAGAGCGACCGAAAATTATAATGAACCCTGTATCCTCCCTCCCTTTACCCGTTTAATCATAGACGAGGCGCATCATGTTGAGGATGTTGCCACTGAACACTTTGCGGATCGCGTGAGTCGAGTGGGCCTTCTTCGTCTTTTAGCGCGACTGATCTCTGATAGGGGAAAAGGCAAGATTGCTCTACTCGCCAAAAAAGTCGCAGAGATCCCAGAAGAGAAACGGGATGAGAAAACGGAAGAGCTTCTCCATTTGCTCGAACTCACCCTCGTGGCGGAGAAAAGAGAGGTGGTGTATCTCATTGGAGAGCTGTTTGATCGGCTCCATGAGTTTTTACGCGGCAAAGATAAACTCCGGTTGCAAGAAACACATATGCTCGATCCCTTATGGATAGAGAGAGTCCAAAGCAGTGCTGCGCTTTTACTGAATAGGGGACGAGGCTTCGCCCAGCTTTTGCTAGGTGTAGAGGGGAAGTTATCTGTGAATCAAATGGAGGGCATCATAACCGATATCAAAGGAGTTGCAAGGCGGTTTGAACAAAATCTCTCCGTATTGGTGAATTTCATCTGTCAACCTTTGGAGAAAACACGTGTACGTTGGATAGAGGAGAGTAGTACGAATCTCACGTTGATTTCAGCAGAGCTGGAAGTAGCTCCCCTTCTAAAAGAGTCTCTTTTCGACAAGATTTCCACAGTAGTGTTAACAAGCGCTACCCTTACTGCGAATAACGATTTTGGCTTTATGCGACGTCGACTCGGGATCGGAGTGGCGGAAGAGCGGCAGTTTGAAAGTCCCTTTAATTATGGAGACCAAGTCCTATTATCGAGCTTTATCGACTTGCCTGATCCGACAGATCCTCAATTTGTCTCCGTGTGTATCGAGCAGATCTATGAGCTTTTGCAGATCTGTCGCGGGAATGCATTCGTTCTTTTTACTTCGTTCGAGATGTTGCGGCAATGTCGCGACGCTCTACAAGGTAGATTGCCATACCCTCTCCTTTGTCAAGGAGAGGCAAATCGAACACATTTACTCGAGGAGTTTCGCTATAGCAACGGTGCTGTTCTTTTTGGAACAGATTCTTTTTGGGAGGGAGTCGATGTGGTGGGAGATAGCTTGCGTTGTGTGATACTAGTGAAGCTCCCTTTTAAAGTCCCCTCCGATCCTCTGTTTCAAGCACGCTCCCAGCTGATCCAGGAACAGGGGGGAGCGGCATTTAAAGACTACTCTCTTCCTCAAGCAGCGCTGAAATTTAAACAAGGATTTGGCCGCCTAATTCGGCACAAACAAGACCGAGGTGCCGTGATCTGCTTAGATGCACGCCTGGTGAACAAAGGATACGGGAAAGTCTTCTTAAAAAGTCTGCCTAATTGTCGCAAGATCTTTGCGACCCGAAAAGAGGTGTATGAGGAGTTAAAAAAATTTTATAGTTGATTAAATTGAGATTGATACTCACCTTGCCTACGCATGGCATTGTAAGGTGAATACGGGTGAACTTTTATACCATTTAATTGTATTACTTGTCATTTTATTATATAATGATTTAAAATATAAGCATTAGATTATAATTATAATGGTGAATTGAATATGAGTATTTCTTTATTTAATTATTCTCAACAAAATCCTGGGTCAGCAGAGGCTGCACAGAGGGTACACGATTTGGAACGAATGCAAAAAAGTTGTATAGCGTCTAGTATAGTGTTATTAGCATATGGAATCATGATGTTTGCTTTAATGGTGCATAAATATCACAATCTTAATAAGCCACTTCCTCCAATACATTATGGCGTGACGCTCGCTATTCCTTGCTCATTCGCTGTAATTTTAGCCGGTGTAGCCACAGCTGCTACCTATCGTTTGCATAGGCAACAGCCTGTGCACAAGCTCACTAAGCAATATCCGGTATCAATCCCTCTGGTCGATCTTGCTTCCCAAGCAAGGCAGAGCGATGTAACAGATATAGCCGATTAAATTGAGATTGATACTCTCTGATTGCGCGAAAACTCCCGGGGCTTAATGATCCCAAATCGATCCATAGTTCTAATATTGACA
>JBJXGG010000085.1:0-4094 GCA_046153495.1 Chlamydiales bacterium | reverse complement strand
AGCCCTCTTCTCCAGGATGATGTTTAGGGTATTTTATCCTAGGGTGACTAGCAGCTAATAATGTCTTTAGCAACACAGATCTGACGATGTTTAACTCTTCGAAAGTCAGCAAAGAGTCATCAAACTGCCCATCCTCTACTTTCTGTGCAACTAAAGTCTCTACTAACTCGGAAACGGTTTCCTCTGTGTAGCGATCTAAACTGCGGGAAGCTGCCTCCAATGTATCTGCAATCATGATGATGGTGGACTCTTTTGTGCGCGGTTTCGGGCCGCTATAGCGGAATTTCTTCTCTTCGACCACCGACTTATCTCCCCCTGACGCCTCTATCTGCTTGTGATAGAAATAATACACCAAAGTTGTGCCATGATGCTCCTTGATCACATCGATGAACTGTTCTGGAAGACCTACCTTGCGCGCCAAAGCCACCCCTTCGCTTACATGTGCGATGATCACTTGCGCCGATTCTTGCGGAGTAAGCAACTGATGCATATCCATCCCGCCTAGCTGGTTTTCAGTAAAATATTGGGGATTCACCAATTTACCGACATCGTGATATTGCGTCGCTACGCGACAAAAAAGGCCATTTGCCTCAATCGCAGTGGCTGCAGCCTCCGATAAACTCCCGACTACAGCTGAGTGTTGGTATGTGCCGGGCGCCTCTATAGTGAGACGACGCAAAAGCTCATTGCTCGGATCCATAAACTCCATCAAAGTGATGTCGGTCATGATGTGGAAAAGCGATTCCAAAATAGGAATAAGGCCCACGACAAGCACCGCGGTAAACACCATAAAGAGAAAGGTGCTGATCATATCGCCGATTACAGTGAAACTCAAAATAGTATTAGCATAGAGATTGAAAGAAAACGCGATCAGAAAGGCACAAAGCCACGCCTTCGCACAGACAGCAAAAATCTCTTTTCTTCTGCGCACTTTACGATTTGTGAAGATCGCCACAATCGCAGTCAATACATTGATGACCAAAAAGGGAATCGGCTCGACAGCTAACCCTATCGCAAAAGCAACCGACAAAAAGATGGTGCCGAAAGCAGCTATCCGCACATGCATCAAACTGCTCAACAGAATCGCAGCAAAAGGGACAAAAAGAGGGAACCTAATCAAATTAAAAAACTGATTTGAATCGCGTACTAAAAAGAATTCGACCCCTTTGGCCAAAATGAGAGAGAGAGCAAAAATTGTGATCAAAAGAGTTAATTTCTGGTTGGAGTAGAGTATCTCCGGATGATTCTCTTTCAAATAGATCACTCCCACGCCCATAATCAGCAACACCATCAAGGTGGTACCTGCTATCGTGATAGGACTAAATATGTTGCGCTGCTCGCGGAGTCGCTCCTTCATCGCTTGAAGCATAGTGATATGGCGCGTTGTCGCTTTTTCTCCCTGATCAATGACCCTCTCACCTGCTCGGACACGGGTATGTTTTTGTTGCACCTTCCCCTGTGCTATTTTTCTGAGAGAATATTCTAACCCTTGATCTACATCGAAAGACCACTTCAAAGGCTCAAGAAATTCGACGATAAAGTGGAGTACCGGCGCAGGGAGTTCCTTTTGCAACAGACCATTTTGTTCCAATGTCTCCCAAAAATTGCCCGGCAAAAAGATCATTGATCCTATGCGACTGGGCACAAAGGGATAGAAATAGCCAGCCGCAATCGGAAGCTCTTCTTGCGGCAAAGCTTTCACCTGATTGACGGTCCTACCATCCGCAAAACGACTCTCTCCCAGAACCTCACTAAGCAGACTGAGAGCAAGAGCAACATCTTCAAACCTATTTGCAGTAACCAAATCGGCCCATGCGGCGATCCCTTTCTCATTTTGCGTTACATATTTTTGGAAATCTGTCGCTCTTTGCTGAATCTGTTGGTCATTGATTTTGTAGATAGTACCAATCGCATAGGCAGCCTCCTGTTTGAGAACAACAGTCGCCTCCTCATCTGGAAAAGAGAAATCAATCTGGGCTACCATATACTTACTCGCCTCCTGACCTAAGTCAAGAGTCTCTACATAGATTTCACGGAAGTGCAAAAAAAGAAAGAGTATGACAGCAAAAACAAGTCCTATTATCCACCGAACAATAAAACTCTTGTCAAAATAATTCTGGGTTCGTGAAAAGCGCAGCTCATTTAGGTCATCATCAATGATTAAATCCTTGCCATCATTATCACCCATCAGGCGCTCTTGTGATGCTATTTATTACCATCGCATCAGGATACGGCAACTCACCTTTTTCGTAAATGAAGAGAAACCTTTCTAAAATCCTTGGTTTATATAAGACCTACCCATTATAGTTATTCCCTATGCCAGAATACCAAGTCTTAGCGCGTAAATACCGACCGCATAAGTTTTCTGAGGTTGTAGGACAGAATGCCATTGTCACTACTTTGATCCATGCCATCCAAAACGACCGCATAGCCCAAGCCTACCTTTTCTGCGGCACACGCGGTACAGGTAAAACGACATTAGCCCGCCTTTTTGCGATGGTACTCAATTGTCCTTACCGCACAAAGAGCCTAGAACCTTGTGGTATTTGCAGCTCCTGCAAAGATATCGCTCGTTCTGAAGCTATTGATGTTCTAGAGATTGACGGAGCCTCTCACCGGGGAATCGAAGACATTAGACAAATCAATGAGGCTATAAAATTTGCGCCTGTTTCGAGTAAATATAAAATTTATCTGATTGATGAGGTGCACATGTTGACAAAAGAGGCCTTTAATGCTCTCTTGAAAACGTTGGAAGAGCCTCCTCATAATGTAAAATTCTTTTTTGCAACTACTGAGCCGCATAAAATCCCAGCCACGATATTGAGCCGTTGCCAGCGTTTTAATCTGCGTCGCATCCCATTGGAAAAGATTGTGACAAAGCTGCGCAAAATAGGAGATGATCTGTGCATAGAGATTGATCAAGCGGCGCTGACCATGGTTGGTCAGCGAGCGGAGGGGAGCATGCGGGACGCGGAGTCTTTGCTAGACCAAGTGATCTCCTTCAGTGAGGGAGCGATTACGGAAGAGGTAGTGCGAGATGCTCTCGGATTGCCCTCTGCAGAATTGCTCTTTCAACTCGACAAAGCGGTGGAGTCTGGCACATATAGGTCAGCCTTTGGGATTGTGCATGAAGTATATAGTTCGGGTAGAAATAGCGCCTATTTCCTCCAGGAGCTGATCCAACACTTTCGCTCTCTTCTTCTCGTCAAGACGGGCATGGGCTCTGAAGAGGAGCGTATCGTCTCTTCGGTGCGTATTTATACAACAGAGCAACTGCTTGAGATTTTGGAGATACTGACACAAACAGAGCAACATTTTAAATCAGCCCCTTCAGAGCAAATAGCTATAGAGATGGCGCTTTTACAGGTTATACAATGTCCTAGGAAGCCCTCACACGCAGCGTTGGTTGCCAAGCTAAGCGAGCTTGAGCAAAAAATTGCCCCCAAAGAGAAGCCTCTTCCATCGTTACTGCAAAGTGCTTTGGATAAGGGAGAAGAAAAATACTCGGCAGAAGTTCAGAGAGAGATTCAACCAGAACAGCCCCCCCTAAAAAAGCAGGGCGGGGTACCACAGCTTAAGATACGGGAGCAAGCGCACGTAGACACTTTGCTCCGTTTTGCGGCCAAGGAACTCAACGGATCATTAAAAAAGGAAACATAATGGGAAGCGGTTACGCAAAAAAAAAGAAGGAAGCTAAGCGGCTCCAGGAAAAATTCCAGGAGATGCAGGAGAAAATGAAAGAGGAGAAAGTCACAGGAATGGCAGGAAACGGCCTGGTCTCTGTGACCTTGAACGGAGAAAATGAGATGCTCTCTATTTCTATCAAAGCTGAATGCGTCGATCCTGATGATGTGGAGGGCTTAGAGGATTTGATCCGCGCTGCGCACAACGATGCACGCAAAAAGCTAGAAGCTAGCGCCCCCGATATGGGAATGGGTGGTTTTCCAGGTTTATCTGGCTTCTAATACATTTATCAGAAATAAAGTTAAAGAGTTGGGTTGGATAATGCGACAGATTTGAATGATCGTTTCGAAACGCATGTTTTTACACATGAGTGAGAAACGATCATTCAAAGATGATACATTATACGGCCC
>JBJXGG010000154.1:0-4695 GCA_046153495.1 Chlamydiales bacterium | reverse complement strand
CCCCCAAAACTCAGGTTAGTATTTATCTCTGTTAGGGGGGCAGTTTCTGATAAGGGGTGGGGTTATATTTCATCTCTCAATATTTTTTTACGTGTTTCTGCCATCCAATCCACCATGACATGCAAATTGTGTATGGAAGCGAGTAGGTGTGCTGTGACTTCTTTTGCTTTGAAGAGGTGGTGTAGATAAGCTAGAGTGTTTTTTTGGCAAGTGGGGCAGCTACATCCCTCTTCAATGGGAGAGAATGCTGTGCGGTACTTCGTTTGTGCGATTTTGATATCACCATGCTTAGAAAAAAGCAAACCATGTCGCGCCGCTTTGGTGGGGTAGGAGCTATCAAAAGTATCGATGCCGTATGGAACAAGAGCTTCAAGAGAGGGGAGATCTCCAATCCCCAACAGGTGATTCGGTTTGTCATCAGGCAGGTGAGGACGGGTATCAGCAATCACTTGGATGAGTTCTTTCTGATTCTTGCCTACACTTCCTCCGATGGCGAAGCCATCAAAGGCCTCTCTTGTCAAGGTGTCACAAGAGAATTTACGTAATTCAGGATCGATACCACCGTGAATCACAGCATACATCGATTGGTGTTGTGGATCGGCTAAATGTGTGGCTAATGAGCGCATTTCCCATCGATGTGTGCGTGCAACCGAGTTCTTTAGCTCCTCTCTTTGGATGTGGTAGGGAGGAAGTTCGTCGAAGGGAATAATAATGTCGGCACCCAAATCTTTTTGCGCTTGGACGGAACTTTCTGGTGTAAGATAAATCTTTTTTCCACATCGATAGGAACGGAATAGTACACCCTCTTCTGTAATCTTTATTACAGAACCTTCATGCTCCTTTTTCCCGCAACTTTTTAGCTCGTTGTAAACAGAGCCGTAAGCCAAGCTAAACACTTGGAATCCGCCAGAATCTGTAATAAGGGGTTGCTTGCGGTGAATAAAGTTATGGAGGCCACCCGCTTTTTTGACCACATCCGTGCCGGGCTGTACCATGAGATGATAAGTGTTGCAAAACATCAGTTGCAAGCCGATTGCATCGACGGTCGCATTGTCTATCGCCTTAAGAGTACCATTCGTACCGACGGCCACAAAATTCGGTGTGTCAATGATGCCATGCGCTGTGTGGATCCGCCCTACGCGCGCTTGGCTCATTTTAGAGGTGTGAAGGATCTCAAACTTGAGTGCCAATAATCCTCCTCGATAGAGCCACGAAAGGCAAGTTGCAAACGATTACAATAAACTTAATGCTGAGTACAAATAGAATAATTTCTCCCACTGATTCTACAACCCCCCAAAGACCTAAGAAGGAGAAAAGCAGAGTGTCCAATGTCTCAGAAAAAACCATCGTAATTCCTGTTCTGGCCACTAAAGAGAGGTGGAGGCGGCTGAAAAGGGTGAGATCAAACAATTGGACGACTAAAAAAGTTGCTAAGGAGGCAAACAGAAGACGGGGCATCAGACGCAAGAGGGGAGCGTAATGTTCGTCTACAGACTGGTAAAGGAGGTGGCATTGAGAGAGGAGAAAAAAAGCGATCAGCATGAGAAAAGAGATCAATACACCTTTTTTTGCCGCTTCTATATCAAAATAGGCGCGTAAAAGATTGAGGGAGAGTAGGTAGCCAACGGCAAGGGCTTCGCTTGCCGTCACATGGAGGCGAAAAAGAGTGATGGGTTTGAGAACAAAAAGATTCATAGTAACCCCCAATAGAGAGAGCCAGGCAATGAGGGCTTCTTTTCCAAGTCGTAGCGCGACAAGAGAGAGGGAGGCTATGACAATAACATGGAGAAATAGAATGGCGATATTGTACATATGGCAGTGGCAAGGAGAATAGCATAAGGGGGTAAAAAAAATCCAGTCTATGAAATTCTTGAAATTAAATCTCTATTAAGACATATAGTTCTTAATGGGAAAGCGTCTTGTTATGAAATTTGGAGGAGGGCTCTTACAGGGTCCTGAAAGTTTTCATCAGATAGCGGATCATATTATTGAACGATTGGAGAGCTATCCAGAGATTGTTGTTGTGGTCAGCGCGATGCGGGGATGGACCGATGATCTGATCGATCTTGCTTTGCATGTAAATCCTATGCCGCAGAAGCGGGAATATGACATGTTGGTGAGTGTGGGCGAGCGTGTAAGTATTGCTCTTTTGGCCATGGCTCTGGGTTTCAAGGGCAAGGAGGCTGTGAGCTTCACAGGAAGTCAGTCTGGTATTGTGACGACAGGTAGTCATGGGGAGGCGGAGATTATAGATGTGCGTCCTCATCGATTGATAACTTCTTTGCAGGGGGGCAAAATCGTCATAGTCGCCGGATTCCAGGGGGTCTCTCTGGATAAGGAGATCACGACACTGGGGCGAGGTGGATCAGATACCTCTGCTGTTGCTCTCGCCGTTGCTTTAGGGGCTGAACGGGTAGAATTTTATAAGGATGTTCTGGGGATATATAACGATCATCCGTCGCAAGAAAACGCTATTTTATGTAGATATTTGACTCATGCCTCAGCTCTTACCATCGTGCAAGAGACAGGGGGGCGTATCTTGGCACCACGCGCGATTATTTTAGCAGAAAAGAACAGAATGCCCTTGCATGTGCGATCCTTGTCAGCAGAGGGAACGATAATTGAAACCGAACAGAGCACTATAACGGGACCGATCTATGAGTATACAACCGATTCGCATATCTACGCCCTTTGATTCCCACGCTTCTCAAGAGGCCTACTATATCCAGGCCATTCGCAAAGTTCTGCTTCACATCTTTCCGCCCCACTTGTTGGAAGGAGAAGATGCTTTTTATTATCTGGAAAATCAGCTTCCTATCGTTTGTTGGACGCCTTTGGGGACTCCTCCTTTCAACATCTCCTTCTTTTTATTGTCTCGTTCACGTGAGGGGGGGTACCGCTATTTCTGCGAGATGATAAGTAGATGGCTAGTACCAGGACGTCGCCTCACACTGCTTATGCAGTCAGCATGCGATTTTACGTTGCCCGATATCAGTCCAGAGCTTTATACCAGCGGAGAGGTCATCATCTCGATTCAGACAAAGAAAGATCTGGAGGTAGTTCAGAAAAATCTGCCAATTATCGAGAGTGAGATTCGGTTAGGAGTCAGTTCTGCCTATCAAGCAAGTCGTATCGTGGAGATCAAAGGGCTCACTCATGATGAGAAGGTTGCGCTCGTGCAAGAGAATATAGTTTCCCTTGTGAAGCACCGCCCCGATGAATTTGATTATGATATTTTGTCGGAAATGCAACACTTTTTGATTCTTTGCAAACAGGAGTTCAAACAGGCACGTAGCTATCGCCACATCAGCCGCCTTATCTGCGTGCTATATCTTTTCCGGAAAACTTTGGCACTTACATCAGAGAGCTTTCCCCACCGCCGTTATATTAATGTAAAACTGGTGCGTGCCAAGTTAGGAGAAGAGAAAGTACTAGGCATTGTGCTTGCTCTTAGCTTTCTGGATAATAACGAGATTTTAGAGGCAAAGCATGTTCTTAACGCTATCAATATTCTGATTCCCAAAGTGAGTTTGGTAGAGGGTTCTTTTATCCTGAACCAAGGACGGTCAGAGAGGATTGTCACCCTCTATTTAGAAGTAGAGAGAAAAGGGCGTCCTATCACTCTTGAGGAAGAAAAACGCCTCAAAGAGCATTTGTCAACGGAGTTAAAAAACCGCATCGAACGTCGTCTCAACCCGATTTTTATGCCGCAAAATGAAGAAGAGATCATGCGCTATATCGTGACGCTCAGTGGACAGTTAAAGTATGTACGCGATTTGCCTCAAGTGATTATCAACTTTACCCAACAGACCGAAGAGAAGCTCGAATTTTTGGTCATTCTGGTGCGGATCGAAAAAGAGAATGCTATTGTTGATCTTTTCACGCAAAAGGCAACTTTTTTAGAGTTTTGTCCCGATCGTGTCAAGGATGTAGGGAAAATTAGAAAAAGATACCCGAAAGAAGCGAATGTTTTCCGACTCCGTATCCTCAAGCGCCCTTTCTTGCGGCAAGATCATAGTGTCGATCTCTACAAAGCGAGACAAGAGGTGACGAAGGAGCTCGGTCGTGTTATAGGAGAGTTTCGTGATTACAATGGAGGCACGCTCTCGAAAGAGTCAGAGCTCTTTAATCGGCTGCGGGAACTGTTGGAAGAGAAGGGGCAAGAAAACGATTTTCTGTTGGAAGAATTTTTTTACAATTTGAAGCCGGCTGTGATGAGGAGTCTTCTCCCGCCAGAATTATTGCAAAAACTTTTTTTAATGTTATTGGAGTTGATGCAGGTTGGATTAAATGAGGGAGAACACTACCTGATGAGGTTTTCTGAGAGTGCAAAAGATCTTTATATAATGATTGAAGGGAGTGATCCCGGTTTCCATGATTTTTTATTCACAAAAGTAGAGCTGCACTCTTTTGATATAGCTACCTGTTTTCTCCAGAATATCCATTACCCCTGTCTCGGGATTGTGTATCGGAATCCGAATCTGGAAGAGGCGCTCGCTTTCAGGTTGGATATTGAGCAAGCTATGAGTGAATGGTCAGAACAGATGGTTGCTCTACTAACTTGACCCTAAATCCTTTATAGAGTATCCTTGCCTTCCTACATTGGGAGGTAGAATGGAGTGTTTGCCCATTTCCAAGCATTTGGGATTTACCACGCCGCAGGTACAGAGGCAATGTGATAATATGCTGGGGTTA
>JBJXGG010000152.1:0-6747 GCA_046153495.1 Chlamydiales bacterium | reverse complement strand
TTCTCGATTCGACGTCGATGTTAAATATCACCAAGCTCCCCAAGAAGCTTTTCATTATTGGGGGGGGTGTGATTGGCTGTGAATTTGCCTGCCTCCATCATGCTTTTGGGGTAGATGTCACGATCTTCGAGATGTTACCGAATATCTTGGCGTTGGAGGGCAAAAATGTGGCGCAAACGTTAGCTGCCTCTTTCAAAAAGCGCGGAATCAAATTGGAATTGAATGCTGCGCTTGTTCGAGTTGATGCGCTGGAAAATTCTGTTCGTCTCCATCTTGCTGATGGGCGCACAGAGGAGGCAGATATCGTGCTTGTGAGCGTGGGTCGTAAATACAATAGTGAAGGGATTGGGCTTGAAAAAACAGGCATTATCGTGGACAAGGATGGCTCCATCCCTGTCAATGAGCGCCTCCAAACAAATGTACCCAATATCTATGCAATCGGCGATATCACAGGAAAATGGATTTTGGCCCATGTGGCGTCGCACCAAGGGATGATCGCTGCAGATAATATCGCTGGGCATCCAGCAAAAATGCACTATAATGCCGTTCCCTCTGTGATTTTTACGGATCCTGAAATCGGGACGATTGGTCTCACCCTAGAAAGAGCAATTGAAGCGGGCTACGATGCAACGATCGGAAAATTTCCTTTCCAAGCATTGGGCAAATCGCAAGCAACCCTTCAGATGGAAGGATTTGCGCAAGTGGTGGCGGAAAAATCGACAGGACAAATTTTGGGAGCGCAAGTAGTTGGATATGGTGCTTCCTCATTAATCGCAGAGATGGCGGTTGCTATCGGTAACGAATTGACAATCCAATCCATCGGAGAGACCATCCATGCGCACCCTACCATCGCAGAGGCGTGGATGGAGGCTGCCTTCCTCGTTGATGATATGCCGCTACATTTGCCACCAAGAGCGAAGCGATGAAAGATGATCGCTTTGACCAGATCCCTCCTATAAGGTTATATTCCTCGGATTCAGAGGAGGTGACGCAGCAAATCTCTGGATTTTCTGCGGAAGGGAGTAGTCAAATATATTTCTTGAAACAGAACAACGCAAAAGACGCAAGTAGCACTCCTATACATCAGGTAGTAAAACCCAAAAGTCGTCTAAATGTACTACCCGACAACCCCCAAGAGAGTGACCCTAAGAGTGCAGTCGCCTTGGGACGTTTTCCCAAGTGGTTACACCGAAAATTACCTCAAGGAAACGCTCTGTGGCAAACAAGCGATGTCCTCAAAAAAAAACGACTCTCTACAGTTTGTGAAGAGGCAAAATGCCCCAATCTTCTAGAGTGTTGGTCACAAAAAACAGCCACATTTTTGGCGATGGGAAAAGAGTGCACACGCAACTGTGGTTTTTGCGATATCGACTTTTCCACCTCTCCAAAACCTCTGGAACTCGATGAACCTCAACGTATCGCGGAAAGTGTCGTGCATTTAGGGTTAAAGCATGTGGTGATCACTATGGTAGCGCGTGACGACTTGTCTGACGGAGGCGCAGCTCATATTGCTGCAATTGTCCGCGCTGTACATGCGCTTGACATGGGGATCTCTGTTGAAGTGCTAACCTCAGATTTCGAGAAAAATTGGGAGGCTCTTGATGCGATTATCGAAGCAAAGCCGGAGATCTTCAACCATAATATTGAGACCACCCGCTCTCTTTCTGTCCGTGTACGTCATAAAGCGAGTTATCAACGTACTTTGGACGTGCTGCGTTATGCCAGCCGACTCCCTTTTATAAAGTCTGGTTTAATGGTTGGCTTAGGAGAGAGTAGGGAAGAAGTAGAAGAGACAATCCGAGATTTGCGCGATGTGGGGGTAAAAATCATCACGATTGGCCAATATCTGCAACCTAATCGTAAAAAACTCCGCGTAAAGGAGTTTGTTACTCCACAAACCTTTGAAGAGTATGCCGCTTATGGACGAGCTCAGGGTGTTCCTTATATGTATACAGGCCCCTTTGTCCGCTCGAGCTATAACGCAGCCTCTTTATTCGAACTCATGAGGAGAGCATGAATAAAAAACCTATTTTTTCATTAGACAGCATGGAAAAGAAACCTGAAGAGACCCACGGAAGGAACGGGCATACTTATTCTGGTGTGGAAGAGAGTGTGATGGATGAGGAGAGTCTCGAGCTGACCGATGAAATGGATCATGAGATCTTGATGCACAGAGACGCGCATTTCGGAGGAGATTTTGACGTAATGCTCCTCTATTATAACAGTGGAGGCGTTGGTGTCGATCCCGATTTTGATATAGGGCGGATCACCTATCTGAAAGAGGTAGAGGAGCAGCTCAGCAATAATCTAGCTGCCTTGATTCTCACTCCAGAAGAGATGGATCGAGTGGCAAAAGCACGCCGCTCTTATGAAAAATTAAAAGAGGTCTATGAACTGGGTGAAGAGGTTGCTAGACTCCCGCGTATGATCGCCGACCTTATTCTTACAGAAGAAGAGGAACCACAAGAGCTAATTGCCTCGATTGTCGAAGAGGGAAATAGAGTTATCCCCGAGCTTTTGGATATTGTGAACACATTAGCAGCGTACGACCCTCTCTCTCCAGGATATGGTTTTGCTCCTGGCTTAGCGATTATTTGCTTGGGCAAACTACGAGCTAAAGAGGCGATTGTTCCTATTTTCGAACGATTCGGCACAGATATGGTTTTTGAAGAAGAGGTATTGCTCGAAGCTTTGCAAGATCTTGGTGAGTCAGCAAAAGAATTTTTGCTCTCTATCGTAAAAAGCCGTCCTATCACAACGGATAATATCCATGCTGCTTTCGGCCTCACCTGTTTCCCTAACGATTCTTCCGTTGCTACGACAGCTTATGAACAGTTGCAGGATCCCGATGTGCGCAACAAACCTTTACTCAGCACTTATCTCCTTTGCGCTTGTGATGCTTTGGTTGGCACCCCTCATAAGGAGGCTTTCATCGCAATGTCAAAAGATCCCGCTATCTCTGCTAACATGCGTCTTGAGATAGAGGCTATCGTAAGAGACTGGAAATAAATCTTCTTTTTCTTTTTATGTCAGAGCATTAGATGCGGTATTCTATCTTCTTTCCCGTTAATTAAGGCTGTGATATGGTGAGCCCAATGGGAATTTTCCGGGCTTTTTCATCTATGTTTAAGAAGAACCTTTTGTGTAAATACTGGTTAGTTTTGTTGTTACCTTTACTAATCACGGCATGCAATACGAATTCTACGATTGCGAATAATCTAAGCGAAAGAGAGGCTAACGAGATTGTCGTCCTCTTACGCAGCAAAGGGATTGAAGCTTTCAAGGTACAAGCGGTCGCAACAGGAGTAGGCGGAGGGGGTGATAAGACCTGGGACATCCAAGTGCCGGCACGCTCTATTACAGACGCGTTAGCTGTTTTGAACTCCTCTGGCTTACCTCGGGTAAAAGGAACCAGTCTGCTGGATTTATTTGGAACACAGGGATTGGTCCCCTCAGAATTGCAGAACAAAATTCGCTATCAAGAGGGTCTTTCTGAACAATTAGCTAATACTATCCGCAAAATGGATGGTATTATCGATGCGAATGTACAGATTACTCTTTCGCAAGATGACGACGAGGAAAAACAGGAGATGACCGCCTCTGTGTACGTAAAGCACCGCGGAATTTTGGACAATCCAAATAGTCTTTTGATCACAAAAATTAAACGGTTGATCTCCAGTGCTATTCCTGGCTTAAAAACGGATAACGTCTCCGTTGTGGCTGACCGAGCGCTTTTTGCAGACATCACCTTGGAGCAGATCCAGATGGGAGAACAATTTGAATATGTTTCTATCTGGGGTGTCACGGTCGCTCGAGGGTCGACGGCTCTTTTCCGCACGATTCTCTATATCTTCATCCTCGTGATCTTCCTTCTAGCCTGCCTCATTGCTTGGCTCGGCTGGAAAACCTATCCGGTAATCCGTCGCAATGGCTGGCGCAGTTTTCTCTCTCCTCAGCCCTATGCATATGAAGTGGTATCTACAGAAGAGCAGACGGCTGAAGAATACCCTACACCGGCGCCCCGTGGAGGTAAATAGTGAAGCTAAAAGAGAAGGCAATGGTGAAGGCTCTTCTCATGCATTTTCACCAAGATCAGTCCCTTTTGCGCTTTCTTCCTAGAGAACACGCAAAAGAGATAGAGGCTTTGGGTATTCCTCAGTCTCTCAATTTCTCTACGATCCTCAATCCCAAAAAATGGATCTCCACGGTCCACTACAGCTGGTTTTATCCTATACTCAAGCCTCTTCCACAAGAGACCCAAGAGCATCTCCTTCAACTATTTGGTTCCACCCAAGTGAAAGGTCTCTCCGCTATGCTAGGTGTCCCTTTAGCAGAAGAGCGTCTCTCTCCCTTTTCTCTACTCTATTTATCGCACTACTTGCGCAAAAAAATCGAACGGGAAGAGGTGCTTCCCCTAGAGATTCTGCCTAAGAGTGCGATGAATCCTCTCATCAAGGTCAAGTGGTCCGATCTTATCCTGATCATAGATTTGTTAGGACTCCACGATTTGGCTTGCGATCTGAAGCAGATCGTTGATAAGAAGTTGTTAGATCGTATGTATGCGGCAATTCCACGCGAGCATCGCCCCTTTTTGGAGCATGCTAGTAAGCAGCCAATAAAATGGGTGAGTCCTAAACTGGGATTGTCAGGCTGGGATGGAGAGGCGAAAAAGTTGCAAGCTATTCTCCATAAAAGAGGGTTGGTGCGATTGACCAGGGGGATTATCGATGAAAACTTGAGTTTCCGCTGGCATTTGATGCACCGTTTTGATGTGGGAAGAGCAAAAATCATGAAACGAGCATTAGGTGAGCCGTTCGATCGCACGCTTATCTCCTATTTTAAAAGTCAAATTCTAGATATTGGGAAAACAGTTACAAAATGAAATTTTTTAGTCTGATTAAAAATGGTGAAATCCACGTTGTTCCTGGAAAAAAAACCATCCCTGCAAACGAGTTTTCTACTCTACTTCAGGCGAGTGAAGTCCTCGAGAGAGCCGAAAAAGAAGTCGCTCGGTATCGAGAAGAAGTCGAAATAGAGTGCCTGCAAATCCGAGAGCATAAGATACAAGAGGGATTCCAAGAGGGTCTCAGTAAATGGAATGAACAACTCGCCTTACTAGAAACAGAGATGGCTCGCGTAGAAGACGAGATGAATAAAGCCATTGTGCCCCTCGCTCTTACTGCCGTAAAAAAAATCATTGGCCGTGAACTGCAGGCCAAGCCGCAAACGATCACCGATATTGTCAAAACAGCTCTAAAGCCTGTGAGCCAACACCGGAAAATCTCAATCTATGTCAATAAAGAAGATCTCGATCTGGTTGAAAGTGAGAGAGCTGGAATGAAAGAGTTATTCGAACACCTCGAGTCGCTCTCTATCAAAGTGCGAGAAGATGTAGCGCGCGGTGGCTGCATTATTGAAACAGAAGCGGGCATCATCAATGCCCAACTAGATAGCCAACTCAAAGCTTTGGAAGCTGCTTTCCAAACCTTTTTCGATACACACAAAAAGAAGGGGTATCCATGAGATTTTTTCTTGCCCTTCTGTTAGCTTTCTTTATCCCACTCACCGCCGCAGCCGCGAACGGAAGCGGCGCCCGCACTCAGACACAGATAGATGAGCTTGTGCAGCCCCCTAGTGATGAATTAGGAGAGGGATATCCCGATCTCACTACACAGGCTGTGATCCTCGTTTTGCTTGCCTTGATGCCTTTTATCATCATGCTACTCACCTCTTTTATGAAGATGGTGATCACCCTCTCCTTGCTCCGAAGCGCGCTTGGTGTACAGCAAACTCCCCCCAACCAAGTAATCAATGGAATCGCTCTAATCTTAACGGTTTATGTGATGTATCCAACCGGTTTTCAGATGTATAATCAAGCGAAACCGCTTTTAGAAAACACTTCAGTCCAAAAACTTTTTTCAGGACAAACGGCAGGGTTAGCGCTCAATATTGTAGATGTCACAAAAGAGCCGCTCCGTGAATTTTTGATCCGCAACTCGGCAAAAAAACAAATCGAAGGCTTTCTGAAAATAGCGAAGAAGACTTTTCCTGACGAAGTGAAAGCCTCATTGCAACCCACAGATTTTATCGTGGTTATTCCAGGGTTTATCACCACGCAGATCAAAACAGCTTTCGAGATTGGTGTCTTGATTTATCTCCCCTTCTTTGTCATTGATTTGGTGACCTCGAATATTTTGCTTGCGATGCAAATGATGATGCTTTCTCCATTATCTATTGCCTTGCCACTAAAACTTCTATTGATCGTAATGATTGATGGGTGGACTGTATTATTAGAGGGGCTCGTACTGAGTTATAATTAAATGACATTATTGGCTATTACATTTAAAAATGTGATCTTTGAGTTTTCGTACCACTCTCTATTATTGATCCTGCTCATATCTGGCCCCCCCATTGCAGTCGCCTCTGTACTGGGTCTTTTTGTCGCGATTATTCAAGCGGCTACACAGATCCAAGAACAAACGCTCTCATTTGCAATCAAAATGGTCGCTGTGATTGGAACAATTGTTCTGATGGGAGGGTGGCTGGGAAACCTTGTGACAAGTTTTGCTTCTCAGATCTTTCAGAATTTCTATAAGTTTAAGACATAAAGATGGCGGTTGCTTCCGACACATATCTTTCGTTCTTTGTCAGCAAGAATCCTTGGGAAGTTTGGAATATCTTTCTTTTGGGATTAGGGCGGATCGTCCCTACCATCGCTCTTGCCCCTTTTTTAGGAGGAAAAACTCT
>JBJXGG010000149.1:0-3929 GCA_046153495.1 Chlamydiales bacterium | reverse complement strand
TTTTGGAAGGAGGAGTGAAAAATTATCTCGGAGGGAGGTGCGCTGCTCCGATTTTTAAGGAGATTATGAAGAGAACGGTTGCCTATTTGGGCATACCTCCAGATGATCCTTACGGCTATTCGAAAGGGGATCCTCGTTATGATGAGGAGAAGGCTGATTGGGTGAAAGAGGTGCATGCATTGAAATTGCTCTATGATGAGTGGAATAAATAATGAAAATAAAAAAAATCATCCAAGATCTACCTGTCGAAGTATACAAAGGGTCGCGAGATATAGATATCACAGCGCTATGTGCGCACTCAAAGTATGTGGCTCCAGGTAATCTGTTTATAGCCAAAAGAGGCAAGCTAGATGATGGTGCCAAATATATTGATGAGGCTATTGCTGCAGGAGCAGTTGCCATTTTGTCTGATCTGCCCGATCCGAGTCTACGCAATATCACGCAGCTGATTTGCGCCGATGTACGGAAGTTAGAGGCGCAGATAGCAGCCCGTTTTTACGGTGATCCTTCGAAGGAGCTTTTTACTATAGGAGTGACAGGAACGAACGGGAAAACAACGACGACTTATATGATAAAACATCTTCTAGATGCCTTGGGAGGCAATATAGGCCTTATCGGGACGATTGAATATGTACTTGGTAAATATCATTTTGATGCTGAACTTACTACGCCTGATATTTTAACGAATCAAAAGCTCCTTCGGGAGATGGTGAAGTATCATTGTGATGGTTGTGCTATGGAAGTCTCTTCTCATGGCTTGGTGCAGGGGAGAGTGGAGGGGATTGATTACGATGTGGCCCTCTTTACGAATCTCACCCAAGATCATTTGGATTATCACAAGAGTATGGAGGGGTATGCGGGAGCGAAGAGGATTCTTTTTCAATCGCTCAAACCAGAAGGGACAGCTATTGTTAATTTGGAGAGCCCTTGGGGAGAGGAGATGTTGAAAGGGTGTCGGGCACATACGATTACCTATGGATTTTCCAACAAAGCCGATCTTTTTGCCGATGACATTCAGCTCTCGTCTAAAGAGGCATATTTTACTGTCCATTATCGAAAAGAAAGTGTACGGATGCGTGCGCCGATTGTGGGACGTTTTAACGTATTAAACATTTTGGGGGCTGTTGCAACTGCTCTTGTGCGGGGTCATACTCTCGTACAAATTGCGCCCTGCCTAGAGAATTTCCCCTGTGTGCGAGGGAGATTTGAACGCGTTGAGAATAGCCACGGATTGGAAGTTTATGTAGATTTTGCCCATACTCCTGATGCATTGGAGAAGGTTTTATCTTCACTTGCTGAATTTAAGAAGAGTCAGGTTCTCCTTGTTTTTGGAGCTGGTGGGGATAGAGATAGAGAGAAAAGAGCACAGATGGGGAGGGTTGCGAGTAAGTGGGCCGACTTTTCATTCATCACTTCGGATAATCCTCGTAGTGAAGACCCACTTTCTATCTGTAAGGACATTGTAGCGGGATTTGAAGGGAAAAACTATCTTGTCGAAGTCGATAGGAGAGCCGCTATTGAAAAGGCTATTTTGCAAGCAGGACCTGGCGACTTGCTCTTAATTGCAGGCAAGGGACATGAAACGTATCAAACATTTGCTCATCAAACGATACCCTTTGATGATCGTAAAGTAGCTTACGAAATACTCAGTGAGGTCCGATGCGTCTAATCTATTGCGTACTGCTTCTTGTTTGTACTTCCTGTTTTTATCGTCAGATTCCCGATCAGGTATCGCAGATCTATAGAAGAGAGATGCCCGGTATTCTTGCTCCCCAAAAAGAGCAACTAATTGTGATTGATGCTGGACATGGTGGAAGAGATACTGGGTCTGCTAGCAAACTCGAAGACTATGAAGAGAAAACTCTTACTTTGGAGACGGCGCTTCGAGTGAATGGTTTTTTGAAAGAGTTAGGGTATAAAACTATATTGACGCGGCATAATGACACCTATGTCCCTTTGACAACCCGTAGCGAAATCGCGAACTCTGTAAAAGCCGACCTATTTGTTAGCATTCACTATAATTATTGCCCGAGTCGGGAGGCGAGAGGGGTTGAAATTTTTTTCTATAAAGAGATTCCTCCCCGTTCGAAAAGAGTTCAAGAATCTAGGATGTTAGGAGAGCAAGTCTCTTCACACATCGTGAAGTATACAGGAATGCACACACGGGGGCTTAAAGAGGGAAATCTAGCGGTGATCCGTGAGACCGAAATGCCTGCCATCTTGATTGAGGCAGGGTTCTTGTCGAATCCAACAGAGCGGGCAAAACTGAAAGATCCGCAGCATCAAAAGGCACTAGCCTGGGGGATCGCAAAAGGGATCGATCACTACCTCAACATTCCCTAAAGGCCTCTTAACACAATTTTATAAAAATAAAATTATAATATAGCCGATTAAATTGAGATTGACACTCTCTGGTTGTGACAAAACCCTGCGGCTTAATGATCACAAATTGGTCAATATTAGAAATATGGATCGATTTGGGATCATTAAGCCCCGGGAGTTTTCGCGCAATCAGAGAGTGTCAATCTCAATTTAATCGGCTATACATCTCATGTTCGTGTCAATGCCCCCGGCGCGATTCGAACGCGCGGCCTGCTGCTTAGGAGGCAACCGCTCTATCCTACTGAGCTACGGGGACGCGGCAAAGAGCTTATCATTTATAGCTTTCTCTGTAAAGAAAGCATTTTATAGTCGATTCAATTGAATCGACATACAGAGAAAAGACACAGATTTATCAATAAATTTAATTTTTTAATCAATCTGCATAATTTCTTTTTATTATAACAACAAATTAATTCTAGACTTTCCTATCTATCTATGCTAATTTTGAGGATATAAACTTGAGTTTTGGGTTGTTTCCCCTCATCCTCAGGTTATAAAACAGGTGGGAGGATAACTTTATGACTCAAGCAGATATTGGACTGATCGGTTTAGCCGTCATGGGTCAGAATCTCGTGTTAAATATGAATGACCATGGCTATACAGTAGCTGTATTCAACCGAACAACGAAAAAGGTAGATGAATTTCTGGCTGGACCCGCGAATGGAACAAAAATTATTGGTTGCCAAACCCTTAAGGGATTTATTTCTGCTCTGAAGCGTCCTCGTCGTGTGATGTTGATGGTGAAGGCGGGCGACCCAGTTGATGAGTTCATTAAGCAGCTCGAGCCCCTTCTCGAGAAGGGAGATATCATTATCGATGGAGGGAATAGCCATTTCCCTGATACGATCCGCCGTTGTCAGGAGTTAAAAGCGAAGGGGATTTATTTTATCGGGGCAGGGATATCGGGAGGGGAGGAGGGAGCTCGTCATGGACCTTCTATTATGCCTGGTGGTCACCCCGAGGCGTGGCCTCATGTGAAGACGATCTTTCAAGACATCGCAGCGAAAGTCGAAAGCGGTCAGCCTTGCTGTGATTGGGTAGGAGATGAGGGGGCGGGGCACTATGTGAAAATGGTACATAACGGGATTGAGTATGGAGATATTCAGCTGATTTGTGAGGCTTATTCACTGATGACCTGCGTGTTAGGTCTTAAGCCTGATCAAATCGCCGATATTTTTAAACAATGGAATACTCGTGAGCTCGATAGCTATCTCATAGAGGTCACCAGTCACGTATTCCGTACAGAGGATACTGATGGTAAATTATTGCTTGATAAAATTTTGGATGTCGCTGGTCAAAAGGGGACTGGGAAATGGACGGCGATCAATTCTATCGACATGGGGATGCCTGTTACGTTAATTGGTGAGGCTGTCTTTGCTCGTTGCCTCTCTGCGTTGAAAGAGGAGAGGGTTGCTGCTTCTAAGATATTGAAAGGTCCGAAGCCCAATTTCAAGGGAGATAAGAAGCAGTTTATTGAAGATATTTTCCATGCGCTTTATGCCTCTAAGATGATTAGCTATGCGCAAGGATACATGTTGATGCGAGAG
>JBJXGG010000148.1:0-5800 GCA_046153495.1 Chlamydiales bacterium | reverse complement strand
TCATTCATGGTTTTTTTGAAGTGGTGTGGTAGAGAGGTAGTTTTATCCTCTCCCCAATTCTCCTCTTTAAGAGGGGAGGCGATCGGTGTGGCCACCGGTTGCCTTGTGGTGTCAAAAATACGGGATGGCATATCTTGAGAGGGATGCTCAAGTTTTTTTCCCCCATATTTGTAATGAGAAGTAAGAGGTTCTTCTTGTTGGTAAAGAGATGTCTCTTCATCTAGTGGGTTTTTCCCAGGGCGGCGGAACATAACGGACTCCTTTAAGCATCAATATTACGGCGGCACAGCGCGATTTGTCTCTTGAGAGATTCCTCTTTTTTGATTTTATTTTCAATATTCTTGCATGCATGCAGTATCGTAGAGTGTGTTTTTCCAAAAGAAGCTCCAATCATCATCAGAGATTCGTTAATCATCTCCTTAGCTAAGAACATCGCTACTTGTCTTGCAAGTGCGATCTCTTTTGTGCGTGAAGTCCCTTTCAGATCACTCACTCGCACCTGGAAAATTGTCGCAACGCTCTTCAAAATGTTTTCAACAGAGACTCTTTGTTTGGGAGCGACTTGGAAGAGCTCACTCAAACTCTTCTCGACTAAATCCTCTGTGATATCTTGATCAAGCAGACGGCAGTGGGCCGTAAGCCTATTGATCGCCCCTTCGAGCTGACGCACGTTTCCAAAGATATGTTCCGCAATGTAGAATGCCACATTGTTGGGGATCTTTAACCCCTTCTGTTCTGCCTTGTGCTGTAAAATAGCTACCCTAGTCTCCAAGTCGGGAATACCGACATGAGCCACAAGACCCCACTCCATTCGTGCGACAATTCTTTCCGACAGCTTGAGTTGTCCCGGTGGTTTATCCGAAGTGATTACGATCTGTTTATTTTGATTGATCAGACTCTCAAATGTATTGCAAAACTCCTCTTCAAAATTGAGGCGGTTTTGTAAAAATTGGATATCATCGACAAGCAGGACATCTAGTGAGCGATAAAAACGTTTCATCTGGTCGACTGATTTATTGCGCAAACTATCTACAAGATCATTAATAAAGGCCTCAGTAGTGATGCATTGAAGGCGTAAATTTTTATGATGCTCTTGCACATAGTGGCCGATTGCATGGAGAAGATGTGTCTTACCCAGCCCTACGCCACCATGGATGAATAGAGGGTTGTAAGAGCGGCCAGGGCGGTTTGCAATCCCGACAGCAGCAGATTTCACAAACTGATTCGAGGGACCCTCAATAAAATTCTCAAAGCGGTAGTATTGGTTCAGTTTTAAGGCATACTTTTCTGCGAGGGGAGCAGAACTCTCTTTTTGCTGCTTCATGTTGAAGCGAATTGGCTTTTTGGGTGCCTGATCTGCAATCATAAAATCAATTGCCGGCTCTCCTTCTGGAGTAACCGGAACAAAACTGCATAAATCTTTCTTGTAATTGTCCAATAAATAGGCTTTCACGAAGATATTCGGCACCTCCAAACAGATCCTTGTCGACGAGGTCTCCAGAACCTTGATCGGAGCTAGCCAATTGTCAAAGGCGGTTACGGAGCAACGCTTTTTCACATATTCCAAAAATTGTGCCCAAGTATCGCGTGCGTCACATGTCAACATAGAAAATTCCTCGTAGGTTCCGTTGCTAATTTCAGGTTATGAACAAACTTTTCCACAACCGTATTTCTTTTTTCGATCCAAAAGTCGAAAGAAAAGGAAATCGAGAATTTAGCATGCACCCTTATCTATCGCAAACGTTTTTTCTTAGACAAATCGGCTACATAGGTTAACTGATTTATCATCAGTTTCCTGAATATAAATTTTTTTTTCACAAATTATAAACATGTAACCTGCTGTGAATAAGCATTGTTTATAAAGTTATGAACGTAGAGAAAAAAAAATGAGGCAGTTGAGTTATGAATTTGCGATGATAAGGGCGGAGGCATCGTCGGCGATCTGCTTGAACGAGCTTTTTTGCAATCGTTGAGCGAGGGGAAGAGCCTCTACCTTTTTCCCCAGCATCATTAATGCTTTTACTTTGTTGAGCATAGTAGGTTCGTGAGCAGGATCGATGGCGAGCGCTCGGTCGAGGTATTTGAGTGCTTTGCCGTTTTTCCCGATTTGGAGATAGAGGGCTCCCAGTGTTTGTAGATCGTAAGCATTTTCAGGATTGAGTACGACCAGACCCTCGAAGAAAAGGCGCGCGGTTTCATACTTCCCTTCTCTGAGAAAGCCGAAGCCTGAGAAGCGCAACTCTTGCAATTGCTCCTCCTCCCAACCCATCATCTCTTTCCAGTTCACACGACTCATTTTTTACCCCTGGACAAATTGATTCATGCGGGAGATGACAAAGTCGACCATTTCATTGGTCTCTTTGATACCTTTTTCCAAAAGTTCAATCAAGATTTCACCTTCCCGCTTAGGAGTATCTTCCTCTTCTTCCTCTTTTCCTCCGGACTCTTGATCCCCTCCATGTTCCGCAATGATTGCTAAAAGACGTTGCACATCGGCATCCTGTTTTTCCGCACTTCCCAAACTTGGGGCAACGTAAGATGACTTAGCTCGTTGCGTATAAAAATGTGCAGGAATGCTAAAGCCTGCCCACATTTTCCTCTGGTTCGTTTGCATGAGCATAACGATTGCCGGCAGCTTGGGATTCATATCCAAGATACGAGTCTGCACAGCCACTATTCCGGCAGCAGACGGGGGAAGATGATAGGCCTTTTGAAAGTCTTCTATCAGGTTTTGATCATGAGCATAGCGCTCATGTGACGAAATATCATGACTATAGATCTCAACCATAATTGTATTCTATCTGGGTAGTATCTTTCGTTTCAAGAGTAATACCATGCATAGAAAGTAAAGTTATATATTCAGGCCAGCATAACCCCTAATCTTTTTAGGAATCATGCTTGTTTATAATTAAACACTTGAGCTGCAACCCACCCACTACACAAGTCTGATGGGCTCATGCGGCCATTCTTTATAATCTTACTTTCTATGCATGGTATAACAAGAAATGTGCCAACAAAAAAAAGATCACTATTCGGGGGTGATGTCGTAGTGTAAAAATAGATATTTATACCATTCGCGAAAAATAAAGATGCAAATTCACGGCATCTAAGACGTCATCTTTAAATGATCCTGTCTCGCGCATATTCACTAAATAACCTGAGTTTTGGGTTGTTCTCCCTCATCCTCAGGGAGTTGTCTGGCTGCTCTGGCAATTTTTTGCTTGATAATAGCGCCTTCGGCTATGATCTTCGCAAAAAATTGCCAGATCATCTCAGAAAACTCCTCTGATTACGAGGAAGAACAACCCAAAACTCAGGTTAAATATGGGCTGCGGATTTTTATAAAAAATATATGCCTAATTATCAATATTTTAAGCTCATGCTTCCTCTTTTAAATAGTTGTAAAAAACATTTTAAATCTTTCGTTATTATTAAAAATATGTTAAAACGAAGGACAGACTGAGTTATGTGTATACAATTACAGACATTTACTAAAGACCATCCTGCCATTACGGGATTTACCCTCCTCTTGGGGGGTGCTGCCGTGATGGCGGGCGTGATCATTATCATTTCCCAATTGGGTGGCTATACCAACCATATTAGGGGATTGGGAGTCATAGGACTGAAAGGGGGGGTTGCTTCCGCGAGTCTTGGTTCTATAGTGATAGGTCTTATGGCAGCTCCCCTTTGTATGAAAAGGAGAACGTTATCTCTGGACGAAAAGCCATTGGCATCCCCTGAACACCCCGCCCCTCCCTATATTCCTCCAGAGGGTGCTGCTGCAGCAGCGCCCCAGATGATAGCTCGTGAGGCTCAGATGCCTGTAGCCGCGAACATTCCTGTGGCAGAAGGTGCAGCAGCACTTGATGCTCCCCCTATAGCTCGTGAGGTTCCAGAGCTTTTACGAATGGGAGTAGAGCAGGTTCTTCCTTTGGTAGAAATAGATGAGACAGTCTCAGTGAGAGTTGTCACATTTTGTCCCGATGAGATTATTGCCTTAGCTACTCTGCTTTTGCAAAAAAATCGCACATCCGTAACAGTCTACATAGATCTTTGTATACCTGATGAGACAGAGATCGCTATACTTCAAGGGCGTCTCCAGAGGCTACATAGAGAGATTACTTTGTGTCGATCTGTCCCTCCTGTCCCTCCGGATCTTATTTTGGCTTTTGGAAGAGAACACTCTCTAGAGTCTTTACAAAGGCGAATGGAAGAGGCAGTAGGGCTAAGTGAGAGTTATACAAGAACCTTGGTCTGTGTACGTGAGGGCTCGTTTGTCATTTCCTCCCGTGAGACAACGCTACCTTCACTTTTAGCCCGCTGCGAGGTAGGTCGTCAGAAAGATGTCTATATTCCCAACCCAGCGCTTGTTCCCCTTGATCATTTAGTAGCTGTGCTCGGAACATTGAGGAAACAAGGGGTACGCACCGTTTTTTTTCCGCAACATCCTCTTATAGAGCAGTGTGCGCTTCTTGTTCCCTCACTTCAATTCAAGGTAGTTGGGGCATTGGGTAGAGGTTGTCTCGAACAAGAGCATGGTATTATTGGCGATACAAGACTCGATTTTTTCTCTAGACCGCGCGTCGTTGTTGCGAGAGAGGCCCCTCCTGCCTTGAAATTTTTTGGGAGAACAGTGCGAAATCTTGCATCGCTGTTTCCTCGTGACGGATACTTAGCGCAGTTTACATTTCAAGGGCAGGAGCTTTCTGTATCTCCTGTCATTAAAATATTACGACGAAAAGTTATTGAGACGGCGGCTTGTGCTATCGGAAAACGTGAGACTCTCACGCTGAGCTTTTTAAATTACTCTCCTCCGCTGATTCTCCAGCAGCTCTTTTTGCTATATAAGAAGGGGTATCGTAAATTTGATATATCTCTCGCTCTTTGTGGCTGTAGTCGGGAAGATCTACCCGTGTTTGCGCGATTTTTTGCAGAGATCACCGAGATTGATCCTCAATTTAGGGCAGAGATTTTGGTAGAAGCATCTCCAAATCCGCCTGAAATCACGATCGGGTTGATTGGAGGCGCTTTAGATTTGCCCTTGTTATTAACGCGAGCCTGGCATCCAAATCCAAGATTTGGTACGCTCCTTCTCGCTGCTGAGGAAGGGGCTTGTGTTGTCGTCACCCCGACAAGAACAGAGGTAGCGTCTTCTCCTCTAGTTCGAATGATGCCTTCTCGTTTTTTCTTTGGTAAAGAGGTGCATATTTTTATAGAGGAAGGGATTTCTTGCCTTACATCTATCGCTCTTCTAGGAAACATGAAGAGTCAAGGAGTGGGCAGAGTCTGTTGCTATATTGATCCGAGAAATAGAGCTATGGCTTCTACTTTTACCGCACTTCTTCCCTCCCTGCTATTGGAGTTTCCCGCATCGCGTGAAGGAGTTGTGCCAGATTTTATTGTAGTAAGTAGAGAGAGGTTGGGCGATGAAAACGAAGCTTTACAACTGGAAAAACCTGACTCTTGCGATGACTATATTACATATCTCTGTCAAGGGGATAGGTTCGATCAATTGGCTATACGCTATGAGAAAACACCGCAAACAACGGCAATCGTAGGTGATCATAGGTTAACCTTGTCACGAGGAAAAGAGAGAGTGCTCATTATGTTCCCTCATCATCGTTCAGATGAAGGGAATTGGGGAAGAGAGAGTCTGTTGCAGACCTCGACATCTTTTGCGGGTCTATATATGTACTGCAAAACGAACAAGATGCTCTGGGCTCTTTTGCAAGATAGTATTGATCGGCCTCATCTATATATGCGGGAAGAGGCGCGAGGGAATCTCTTTCTACTCGCTCCT
>JBJXGG010000141.1:0-13647 GCA_046153495.1 Chlamydiales bacterium | reverse complement strand
GCGGGTGTAGCGGGAGAGCTTTTGTGGTATCCCGTAGACTCTTGCGTCGCTTTTGGAGTAGAGGGCGCCGTCTTGAAAAAACGGAGCTACACTGGGCTAGGGTTCCAGTCGCAGCTGCGCCGTTTTGATGGGCCGCGTGAGACATATAGCAACTACTCCTCTCTGCAGCAGTATTTTTTATGTGCCTACCTTGACATTCCCTCTATTCAGATAAGTTGTAGCGCAAAGGGGGGGATGTTTTTGGCGCGAGATAAAGGATTATATATCGATGCTGTGCGCTACTTTGATAATGGACTTCGCTTAGGAGGTTGGATGACATTCACCGATGCGGAAGATCTTGTCCATGGCGAAAATTATTATAATAGGGGTGTGATTTTAGAAATTCCTTTTGACTTTTTTAGCATACGCAGCTCACGAAAAGTGTATAGCAATAGCATCGCCGCCTGGTTGCGCGATGCGGGCTATATGAGCTCTACGGGAGTGCCGCTTTTCCCAACAATCTCTACGGAGCGCCGTTGGTGATCAGCTGCGCCACCTCCGGAGCGGCATAAGTGAAAATCATGTCAGCTCCCGCGCGCTTGATGCTGATCATGCACTCCCAAAGCCCCTTCTCCTTATCGACAAAACCGCTTGCAATCGCCCCCATCAACATAGCGTACTCGCCGCTTACGTGATAGGCTGAAACAGGAAGCGTTGTCTCTTGTGCAACGGCAGCAATTACATCGAGATAATGTACAGCGGGTTTAATCATGACTATGTCGGCCCCCTCCCCTTCGTCGAGTAACACTTCGCGTACAGCCTCCCGTTTATTTGCTGGATCCATCTGGTAGGTTTTTTTATCCCCATTTTTCAATCCCGAGGCAACGGCGTCGCGAAAAGGTCCATAAAAAGCAGAGGCATATTTTGCGCTATATGCATGTATATTTACATGCTCAAATCCTTCTCTATCTAGGGCTTCACGAATTGCGCGCACACGCCCATCCATCATATCGCTGGGAGCCACCATATCGACACCTGCCCGCGCTTGCGCAAGCGCCATTTTTTGCAAAATAGCGACTGTAGGGTCGTTTAAAACCTCTCCCGCCTCATCTATGACTCCGTCGTGACCATGAAGAGTATAGGGGTCGAGAGCGACATCGGCAATCACACAAAGTTCAGGAAATCGCTCTTTCGTGGCACGAATCGCCCGCTGCATAAGCGCGTCGGGATTATACGCCTCTTTCTCTTCTTTTTTGGCTACGAGTGGGAAAAGGGCAACAGAAGTGAGACCTAGATTCATAGCTCTTTCTATCTCATGTAGCAAAGAATCAACGGAAAACCGATAGGTGTTTGGCATGTTGGGAATGGCTTCGCGGATATTTATTCCCTCCCGCACAAAGAGAGGATAGATCAGATCTGTTTTGTGTAGGCGGGTTTCCCGCACAAGACCGCGGATCGCGGAAGATTTTCTATTGCGACGGGGCCGAGTCAATAACATCATTGCTCCTCAGAAGAAATATATAATATACATAAGATTTACTCTTCATCTTCAGATGATGTGGAAGTGTAAACAACTCGCCTTTTTTTTCTCAGAAAAAAAGCTATTCATAACCTGTTTATTAAATGTGCATAAAAGGGATCTTGTCAACGTGAGCAATAAATCGCCCCAAATATCTTCCGGTTTTCAACAACAAATGGCGGGGTTACGATCACATTTTCCACAGCGCTTTTTCCTTGATCCTGGATAGAGTTTGTGGCAACGTTTTCTGTTCGGCTTACCGAGGAGAAAGTATGGAAGAGTACGAAAAATTCACGGATGAGCAGACAAAAATATTGCAACGTTTCGTCACAAACACAACGAGCAACATTTTTGTTTTGCACAACCTCCCCGAGGTAATTAAGGGAGCGCTATTTTCTCGCTACTCCCGCTCAAGCCTTGGATTACGCTCACTTCTACTGAAAGAGTTTGTTTTAGGAGAGGAGACAGAGTTTGCCTCTATCGTAGGAAAAGAGGCAGGGGGGGGAGGAGATCAGTTTATTGCGATCAAAAAGGCACAAAATTTCTATGACAGGATTTTAGACGGTTATGGTGATGACTCGATAGGCGAGCTTGGAGGTGCGCATGTAGCGATTGAAAACATTTCCATGTTGGCTGCCAAGATGTTGGAGGATAGACGGATTGGAGGATCTCCTTTAGAAAAATCGACGCGCTATATCTACTTTGATCAAAAGGTAAATGACCAGTATCTCTATTACCACGAACCAATCATCATGACCTCTGCATATCGCGATATCTATCTTGAAACTTGTGATATGCTTTTTGAAACCTATTCCCGTTTAATTCCTCCTATGACGGAGCTTATGGAAAAAAAGTTTCCGAAAGATCCAGAGATCTCGAAGGGGGCTTATAATGCGGCGCTGCGCGCAAAAGTGTTAGATTGCTTGCGCGGCCTTCTTCCCGCTGGCACTTTGACAAATATGGGTATCTTTGGTAACGGTCGTTTCTGGGAGGGGTTAATAGGCAATCTCCAGACGCGCAATTTAGCTGAACTGCAGGCGGTGGGGCAGTCGTGTTATACCGAGTTGGCAAAGGTAATCCCCTCTTTCGTGCGCCGTTCTGAGCAGGGACATCATAATCAGGGAGCGTTAGCGCAGTTTTTAGAGTCAATGCATGAGCAATTAAAAAATGTGGCTGAAAAGCATGAGATTGAGGAGGAGGAAACAGTTTCTGGAGTACGCCTTATCTCCCATGATCCGGAGAGTGTTTTCCGGGTGGCAGCTGCCCTCCTTTATGAAAAAACAGAACATAGCCTTGAGGCGCTCTATCAACATTGTCGCAAACTCTTGCCCGATCAGATTGCCGAAATCTTTGACGCCGCCTCTCTTGTGCGCGAAAATCGACGTCACAAATCGCCGCGCGCTTTAGAACACGCTTTTTTCACTTTCGAAGTCGTGGCTGATTTTGGGATCTATCGCGATCTCCACCGCCACCGCATGCTCACGCAAGAGCGACAACTCCTCACCACAAACTATGGCTACTTCATACCACGGGAGATTGAGGAAACCCCCATGGAGAAGGAGTATCATGAAGCAATGACTCGAGCTCATGAAGTCTACTGTATGATCGCCGAAGAGCTGCCTGAAGAGGCGCAATATGTGGTACCTATGGGATACAACGTGCGTTGGTATTTCCATGTGAATCTACGTGCTTTACAATGGCTTTGTGAGTTGCGTTCTTCTCCTGCAGGACATCCCAATTATCGACATGTGGCTCAGGAAATGGCAAAGCAGGTGATTCGCGTGCATCCGGCATTCGAATGCTTTTTCAAATTTGTCGATTATGATGGATATGAACTAGGGCGGCTAGGTCAAGAGCAGCGCAAAGCAGAAAAAATGGAAAGCAAGAAGCACTTGTGATTACTTAGATAAATGTTTTGCGACAAGACCGGAAAGCTTGAACATATTGATCGGCTCTTTGCTGCCGAAGAAAGCAGCCATCATCTCGTCGGGAATAATTTCCCTCTTATCATCCGGATTTTGTAGATCGTTGGTTTTGATATAATCCCACAATTTTTTGATTGCCTCTCCACGAGACACCTCTTCTTGGCCAATCATCGCCGCCAAATCTTTGGAAGGTTTTAGCTTGCCACGTAGACCTCCTCCCCCTTTACCCTTACCCTTTTTCTCATAAGCTGTTTTCTGATGATTGGCATATTTTTTTGAAATCTCGCTCAAATCATTCACAATAACATTGCAGTCAGGAAAATTCGAGCAAGAGAAGAAGTACTTCCCGAAACGCGATTTGCGTGAGACCAACTTTCCGTTGCAGCCAATGGCGGGGCAAGAGGGGAGATTTTGTGTCGCAACGATCTCTTCCCCCTCTTTCGGAATGGAGACAATACCTTTACATTCAGGATAAGTAAGGCAACCTAAGAAGGAGCCAAAGCGGCCATGGCGCACTTTCATACCTCCGCCGCAAACAGGACAAGGCTGATCCCATTTAAAGTCGGGAGCATATAAAGAGCGGTCAAAATTCAGCTCTTGTAATGAGGCTGTAAAGGCACATTCTGGATAGGCAGAGCAGCCGTAAAAATAACGCGACTTGGCCCAAATTTTTTGAAGTTTTGCCTTTTTGCATAGAGGGCAATCGATCTCCGTCATCAACTTTGGTACATAAGCCTCTTTTTCTGCCGTCTCCACGGTAGGGATAAAATCCTTCCAAAAGTCACGAATCAAGGATTTCCACTCTTTCTTGTTATCCGCAATCAACTCCAGCGCATCTTCCATCTGTGCTGTAAAGTCGATATTCATGATCAGTTTGAAATTATCCTCTAAAAATTGTGCAATCACCCGGCCCAATTCCGTTGGTTTCAGACGGAACTTCTCTTTGATCGTGTAAGAGCGCCCCTGAATTTTGTTCATGATGGAGGCATAAGTAGAGGGACGACCGATTCCAGATTTTTCGAGCTCTTTCACAAGAGAAGCTTCTGTAAAGCGGGCAGGAGGTTTTGTGAATGCTTGCTCTTGAATCACACTCTCTAAACGCAGATCTTGATTTTCTTCTAGGTAGGGAAGATGGGTATTCTCTTCTCCCCCCTCTTCATCTCGTTTCTCTTCATAAAGGGCGAGAAATCCCTTAAATTTCAAAGTAGAACCGTTTGCTCTCAACATAATATCTTGATCCGTCTCGATATCAGCAGAAACTGTGTCGTAGACCGCTTGTGTCATCTGCGAGGCGATAAAACGTTTCCAAATCAATTCGTAGATCTGGAATTGATCTCGTGTTAAATAGGGCCTCACCACTTCTGGAGGGTGGTCCAAATTCGTAGGACGGATTGCTTCATGCGCGTCTTGAGCACTCTTTTTCGTAGAAAATAGACGTGGTTTTTCGGGCAAAAACTTTTGCCCGAATGTTTTTTCAATGTATGTGCGGGCATGTGTCAATGCTTCGGGAGAGATACGTACAGAATCGGTACGCATATACGTAATCAAACCCTCTGTTCCCTCTCCCTGTAGATCTACCCCTTCATATAAGGTCTGAGCGATACTCATCGCCTTGCTCGAAGAGAAGCGGTAGTGACGACTCGCCTCTTGCTGTAGGGTGGAAGTGATAAATGGAGGCTCGGGATTACGCTTGCGCTCTTTTTTATCTACTTTGGCAACGCGGTATGTCGCTTTTTCTAACCTTTTGTGCACAGCGTCCGCTGTTTTCTGGTTGTTGATGAGGGCGACATCTTTCCCTTCAATCGGCTCTTTTTCCCAACGCTTTCCATCTATTGTGTGTAGTCGCGCTGTGAAGCTTCGCTCCTCGTTAGGAGGGAAAAGAACAGCCCCTAAATTCCAATACTCTACCGGCTTAAATGCTTCGATCTCTTTTTCTCGATCCACCACTAGTTTCAATGCAACTGATTGCACACGGCCCGCAGAAATACCGGAGCGTTGCTGCAGTTTGCGCGCTAAAATGGGAGATATTTTGTAGCCCACAATTCGATCAAGGAGGCGGCGCGCCTGCTGCGCATCGACCAAAGCGTGATTCAGCTCAGTGGGATGGGCGATCGCATCTAGTACCGCCTCTTTGGTGATAGCATTAAAGGTGGTGCGCTTGATCTTGGTTGATTTGGGCAAAAGCTGCGCAATATGCCAAGCAATAGCCTCTCCTTCCCGGTCAGGGTCTGGGGCTAGATAGACAACATCAGCCTCTTTTGCCGCTTTTTTGAGCCCAGAGATCACTTCTTTCTTGTCGGGGAGAGCTTGATACTCTGGCTCAAAATCATTCTCTATATCGATCCCAAATCCTTTTTGAGGCAGATCGCGCACGTGTCCAAGAGAAGAGGCAAAAAGAAAATTTTTTCCCAAAAATTTCTTTATGGTTTTGATCTTCGCGGGCGATTCTACGATGATAAGAATTTTAGTCATGAAATAGTCACATATATGAAACCAGGGAAACATTCAATTTCATTTCCTCATAGATGTCAACCTTCTTGTCTTAACAAAATATATAAAAAAATTTAACACATTGAATCTTATATATTATTGATTTATAATCGCTGTATAATTATGACTACATTTATTCAAATAGGCGAAAGATATTGGCAGGTAAATCAGGATGGTCATATCCAAGCCACAGCTAGCCCGCAAGGGCAGGCAGTTGTCGATCTCTCAAGCGCACATTCAGCAGATGTAAATATTATTTTAAATCGTCGAAAGGGGGAGTGTTTCTATGTAAAAGGAGATCGGTTGCATCGCACTAGTCGCTGCATCTCGTGGATACGAGGAACAGACAGAGTGCAGGAGATTGTGCAAAGAGCGCTGGGAGAGCTTGTAGCGGCTGCCAACCTAGCGAATGCCCCCGCAGTTTCCCATCTCTTGCACCGCCACTTCCGCCCAGAAGGGAATGTAGGCCGGTTAGATCGCAAAATCCCCTCTATCGCAGCAGTAGGGGGAGCGGCCTATGCTGCTAGAGATCAAATGGCGGCCGGCCTTTTCGTGGACATAGTAGTGGGAGAAGAGCGCTGGCGAGTCAATAGAGCAACCAAGCAAATTGCCCCTATTGAAACAAGCGCTGATGGCATTCCTGTCGTGGATCTTAGTGGAGATAGCAATAGGTTGTTGATTGCTCTTTTTCGGGGTCAAAAACGGCCAGAAATAAAAGAATATTTGAAAACTAAACTCCGACTAGTTGCCGACCATAAAGAGGAGATAGCGATCCTCATCAACATACTTTGTAAGGGCGATGATTGTGCAGAATACTTAGCCGCCCTCCATCACGATACTTGTGTAGAAATCCAGATGGGAGAGAATTGTTGGCAAGTCGATACGGTAGCGCAAAACATTTTACAAAGAAGCGTGAGGGTGGGCGTGAGGGTGGTCGATCTCTCTGGAAACGGCCTATACCATCAGAATTTTCTCAGACTGCTGGAGCATAAGCAAGGAGAGAGCTTGATCGCTAAGGAAGGAAGGCTTTCTGTTGTTGCCACTATGGCTGAACGATGGCGCTGTTTTTGGCATAGAAAAGAGGAACAGCGAAAGGTCCAGGAGGTTGTGTCAGCAACTCTTCGAGAGTTGGAACAGCGCCTCGCAGGGCATCAAGTGGAGGCACTTCGCCTCTTCTTGCGCAGGCAGTTTCAAGGCAACGGGCCGATTGCTCGATTAGGAAGGGAGATCTATGACAGAGGATGTGTTGCGGAGAGAGGAAATATCGAGAGAATGCTCGAAAGCAATCTAGTTCCGAGACGAGATGCTCTTATCACAGCTCTTATGGAAGTGAATCGTCTGAAAGGCATTGGAGCAATGGAGGATCAAATCGCAGAAGCAGAGGATACGGCTGCTATGGCTCTGCACGATCTGGAGTTTGAAGAGATGCGCTTTGCCTACTCGCTTGGAGAGGATTTAAAGTTTGTCACAAAAGGAGGAAGTGGCGGGGCTCGTCTGGGTTTTTCTCGTTGGAGGCAAATTGCAGTGCCGACCGCAGCCGGCGCCGTCACGATGAAGGATGCGCCTGTCCAAGTGGCTAAACCGGGTGATGAGGGGCCTTATGGGAAAAACAACCCACAAAAAGGCATCGTGGCCTCATTCAAAAGGGCGTTTGTTGGTATCCGGCCCTGTCTAAGGGGTAATTCTGAGCCTCTCTCTGAAGTAGGAGCCCGTGTGGTAAGTGAGGGGGAGAGGTATAAGATTGTTCCTCCTACAAGCGTTCGCATTATCGAGAGCAAGACGTTCATAGGACATAGCCGTAAGGAGTGTAGTTTTCAGTCCTTTATTTTCGGCTGTCAGACTCTCAGAGATATATTGGGGATTTCGGATTTTCAGAGAGATTGGAGACGCGATAGGTTGCAAGAAGAGATGGCGGATCCCAGTTCCGCTTCTCCAAAGGGGGAGAGGTTAGCTCGATTGGGGATTACTTCCGGGTTGATCGGAAATTTGGGGACACACAATTTCGATCTAGGAGATACCGATGGCCATTGGGAAAATTTCTTCTGGATGCGCAAAACTATTGAGCATCCGACCATTAGGGCAATTTTTACAGGAGCACCGATAGAGCGCGCTGTCGTGGAAGAGATGGTAGCTACGATGTTCACTCATCACACTCACTATCAGCTCCATCAGGCATTTTTCTGCGCAGAGAACGATGTAATCTTGGTCAAACATGACGGGGGAAGTGGTCTCGTGAATAAACATCCCACAACGAATTTTGAGGTCCGTCTAGCCTATCTCTTTAAGGATATGCCGCAAATGAGAGAGCAATTTCCCGTTCCTGTGCAACAGTTATTTCAGGATAATCACAGATTTTTCCGCACACAGCTGCGTCTGGGAGGGTTATATATTTCAAATTTTGTCGAAAAGCATATATTTGCCCGCTTTTGGGCAAGTCCAGTCAACAGAGATTTGATGAAAACATGGATTCTTGGCGCAGACAACACAGCAGCATTAGCTCAGGCTTTAGCAGCAGGTCACAGAGCAGGGATCCCCGCTGCAGCTCAAGAGGCGGTCTTGGAGAGTTATACCGCATTCTATCAAGAGAAATTGCTGCATCTCCGGGGGATTCTTTCTACACGACAAGAGCGGTGGCAGTTGGAAAAGGCTTTTGTCCAGACGGCGAGCCCGATGCGAGAGCTCTTTGCTTGTAAAAAACAGAGAGAGATCCAACAGAAACATAGAGAGTTGTGGCAAGGAGATATGGTTGACACGTTTGATCGAGAGCTACAACTCTTCTCGGGAAGAGCGGCCGGCGCTACAGCAATCGACTTCGACCAAATGGGAAACAACGACTATTTAAACTCCTATCGTCGTTTGGCGCAGGAGATGGAAGGTGCATAAGATCGAGTCGGTCACCCTTTTTTCTCAACCTCTTGCATCGATTCCTGTGATCTACAGCAACAAAGGGCTCCGCTTTTGGGAAGGGGGATGCACCTGGATCGATGAGGGTCAAGCTGTTTTACAATTGAGAAAATCTTTTGCCACGAAAGAGCGTTATCTTTGGATCTATTCCAAACAAGAGCTTTTACAGCATGAAGCAGTCCATCTGATGCGGCAGCATATGAAGGAGCCGATTTTCGAAGAGGTATTGGCATATCGCACTTCTTCCTCCCGATTGCGCCGCTTTTTGGGACCCTTTTTCCGTACGCCTAGAGAGAGTCTCTTATTTGTGCCGCTTTTGCTATTTTTGCCTTTCACTATGATTGCTTACTATTTGTTGGGAGCACTCACCCTGTTTGGAATGATCCGCCTTTTTTGGACACAAGCGAAATTTAAGCGAGCGCTCCATCATTTCACAAAAGAACTAGGTAGCCAGGAGAAGGCACTTTCTCATATGTTATTTCTCACCGATAAAGAGATATTAAGCGTGTGATTTGCGCATGCTTGCGTTGCCGATATGGAGTTCTTGTCGATACTTCGCGACTGTGCGTCTCGCACAATCGATCCCTTTTTCTTTGATCATTTGCGAAATCACTTCATCGGAAAAAGGGGCTCTTTTATCCTCATGAGCTATGATCTGTTGCACACACTCTTTTACTGTGTTCGCGCTGATATTTTCACCCGCTTCTGTGACATATGCATTTGTGAAAAAGCTTCTGAGTGGAAAAATTCCGCGCGGGCAGCATAAGATTTTTTTCGAGACAGCTCGTGCGATAGTCGATTCATGCAATTCTAATTTCTCGGCGATCTCTTTCATGGTGAGCGGGGTGAGTTGTCCTTTCGGATCAGTGAGAAACAAACGCTGAAACTGGATGATTTCCTCGGTAATTCGGTAGAGGGTGTGGTTTCTCTCATGAAGATTGCGCAGCAGCCATTTACTCGAAGTAATTTTCTCTTTAATATACTCTTTTGTCTCTTCAGGGAGAGTTTCGTCCTCTAGCATATGGAGGTATGTGGGGTTGAAGCGAAGAGAGGAGAGGCGCCCTTCGTTAATCTCGATAGAGAAGCGTTCATCATGGAAAAGGATAGTCACATCGGGGGTGAGAAAGTGAGACTTTTTTGCCGATAGATGACTCCCCGGATGCAGATCTAAAGGTGCGATTTCTCGTAGTATCACGGCATGTATTTCTTGCGCATTTGTGTGATTTTTTTTGGCAATCAAGGGAATTCGGTTGTGGAGCATATCGTCGAAGCTCGTATCAATGATCCGATAGGCAAGAGAATTCTCTTTTCCAAACGCCCTGAGCTGGATGAGAAGCGCCTCCTGGCAACTACGCGCTCCAACTCCCAAAGGCTCAAAGGTCTGAATTTCTCGAAGGGTTTCTTCTAGTTTCTGTAGGGGAATATTCTCAAGAAGAGAGATTTCTATAAGGTCGGTGCCAAGGAAACCATCATCATCCAGATAACCGATTAACACGGCGGCCCATGCGACCATCTGCGGATCATTAAAACTCTCATGGGCTTGCTTGTTAAGCGAGTCTTGTAGAGTATATTCATAGGAGATCGTATTCTCAATAAACGACTTAAGATCTTCCTCCTCTCTTTGGGAGTAGGTTAAGCGGCTATCTCTTTCCATTTCAGGAAAGATATCAATCTCTTCTTCGCCGTCGGGGAATTCTAATAAAGGGTTGAGAGTGAGCTCTTCACAGATTAGCGAGGAGAGCTCTTGAATAGGGAGTTGCAAAAGATTAAGCGCCTGCTGCATCTGCGGCGATAAGATCAGACGGTGGATCTGTTTTTGTTGCTGTGCAAAATGTTGACTAACCATTTTTTCCCCCGAAAATAGGAGAAACTTAGGCAAGCCTTTCCACATAGATCTTGGGGATTTCCCGCAAAAAGCGACTCGGTCGCATGGTGCGGTGTGTTCCCCAGATAAACCGCATTTCGGCGGCAGTCAGGTAAAGCCTCTCCTTAGCCCTCGTCATTCCTACATAACATAGCCGCCGTTCTTCTTCTAGTGCATCGTAAGAATCTCTGCTATTCACATGAGGAAAAAGATCTTCTTCGAGACCTACAATAAAAACAATATTGAACTCAAGTCCCTTACTATTATGGATTGTCATTAAGTTCACATGCTCTTTGGAAGACTCTGCCTCATCAAGAGAAGACTTCAATGAGAGCTCTTCTAAAAAATCAGATAGAGATCCCCGAGGAGTCATCTCTTCCCACTCATGGGCTTTGGCAATCAATTCTTCGATGTTGCCCTTACGGTCTTGGAAAGTCTCTTTATCTTCGCGCAGCACATCCAGGTAGCGGCTGGCACGCACTGTCTCAATTACTAAATGTTGGAGTGATCCCTGCTCTTTTTCGCGTCGCAAGTGGCGCCACAACTCGAGATATTCAGATAAACCCTCTTTTTGTTTGGCTGAAAGGCGTACTCCTGGTGCTCCCGTGGAGAGAAATTCGTAGAGATTTCCCCCAGCGCTTGCTCGGATCTTTTCAATCGTCGTCTCTCCCAGCCCTCTTTTGGGAAGGTTGATGGTGCGGGCAAAAGAGATGGTGTCGCAATCCGATTCCACCATACGAAGGAATGCTAAAATGTCCTTAATCTCTTTTCTGTGATAAAAGGAGACGCCTCCGACAATCACATAAGGGAGTTGTCGGCGGAGCAAGAAATCTTCAAAAATACGGGATTGGAAGTTTGTACGATAAAAAATCGTTATTTCACTGAGAGGAATCATCTGAAGTTTGTGTAGCCTCTCGATTTCATGCGTAACAAAACCGGCCTCTTCTCTTTCGCTCTCGCCGACATAGAGGGAAATCTTTTCTCCTTGACCTCGATCACTCCACAAATTCTTCTCGAGACGGCTTGAGTTATGTTGGATCAACGCATTAGCAGCCTCCAAAATCGTTGCGCGACTCCTATAGTTTTGTTCGAGACGGATGATTTTTGCGCCGGGATAGTCGCGTTCGAAATTCAAGATGTTCTGGATGTTCGCTCCCCGCCAACTGTAGATGGATTGGTCAGGATCGCCCACGACAAAAATATTGTGGGATTTCTCCACAATAAGGCGAGCAAAAAGATATTGTGCTCTGTTGGTATCTTGGTATTCATCGATGCAGAGATAAGGCCATTTTTTTTGGTAGTAGGCAAGAACATTGGGCGCCTCTTTAAAGAGGTGAACGGGTAAGAAGAGGAGGTCGTCGAAATCAAGAGCGTTTGCTTCGCGTAGACGTTCTTGATAAAGTTTGTAGACTTGAGGTAACACAGCGACAATTTGATTCGGCACCTCCTTCATTTGCATATCTTCTGGATTCGAAAGCTGGTTTTTCGCGTTGGAGATAAGGCTACGGAAGGTCTTTAGAGGGGCAGTCTCTTTTTTGACATCCAGAGAGTCGAGACAGCTGCGTAATAGTTTGTTGGAATCCTCTTCATCATAGATCGTGAAGTTGTTGGTAAAGCCAATATGTTGGATCGATTCGCGTAAAATCTGCACGCCAAGACTATGGAATGTGCAGATCGTAGGATATCCTTCGTAGTGTTTTCCCTTCAGAAGATGGTGTACGCGCTCTTGCATTTCGCGCGCCGCCTTGTTGGTAAAAGTAACGGCCAAAATTTCAGTGGGGGAGATCCCCTCCTCAATCATGTGGGCGATACGGTAGGTTACAATGCGCGTTTTGCCAGAACCAGCTCCTGCAATTACAAGAAGAGGACCATTTCTGTGCAATACAGCATCAAGTTGGTTGTGATTCAATTCCATAACAGTCACGTGGGAAGTCTACCTGAAAGAGAGAAAATTGGAAAGGGCAGTTGATTTTATAGTCGACTAAATCTGACATCTTACCTACCATGACTGTATATTTTTATTTTTTGCTCATGGTATTAGCCTATGTTTGGATTTTTTCTTTTACTGTTTGCTCTTCAACCTCCTGTGCCTTCTTCTGTGTCAGAACTTCCCGTAGCAATAGATGCGATTCTCCAGGCAGGGGAACGGGTGAAAGAGATTTATAGTAGTGATTTTGCTGTGATTATCAAGGATGATACCTCTCCCATCACACAGGCAGACTTAGAGAGTAGCGCCATCATTACGGCCGCTTTACAAACTACGGGGATTCCGATTTTGTCGGAAGAAGAGAGCGATGATAAAGCGCGCCTTTGTAGCTCTAAAGTGTGGATCGTCGATCCCTTAGATGGCACGACAGATTTTGTGAATCGGACAGGAGAGTTTACGATCATGATTGGACTTGTGGAGGATCACGTTCCGATCATAGGTCTGATCTATCGCCCAACGACTGGGGAGCTCTATTTTGCTGAGAAGGGGAAGGGGGCGTTTTGTTTCGATCAAGAGTGGCGACAGATTCGAGTAAGAAAAAATACCGTACTCGAGAACTGTCTTGCATTGGTGAGCCGATTCCATCTTTCAGATAAAGAGAAGCGTATACTGTCATACTTAGGGATTACGAAGAGCTGTAGTTGGGGTAGTTCATTAAAAGTAACGCAGATCTCTTCGGGAGGAGCAGACATCTACTTCACTATGACAAATAAGATGAAGCAGTGGGACACATGTGCCTCTTACTGTATAATTCATGAGGCCGGAGGAAGGATGACAGATTCTTGCGGCGGCCCCTTACTATACAACACAGATCAAGTGAATCATGAGCATGGTTTGCTTGTGACGAATGGATTTGTGCACGACCGAGTAGCAGAAGCGATTGCCGTTCAATATTGATATTTATACCCTTTATCAGAAATAAAGTTAAAAATTAGGGCCGTATAATGTATCATCTTTGAATGATCGTTTCTCACTCATG
>JBJXGG010000112.1:0-3608 GCA_046153495.1 Chlamydiales bacterium | reverse complement strand
TAATGCGACAGATTTGAATGATCGTTTCGAAACGCATGTTTTTACACATGAGTGAGAAACGATCATTCAAAGATGATACATTATACGGCCCTAATTTTTAACTTTATTTCTGATAAATGGTATTAATACGAGCATTATGCACCTATCCTACTAAATTTAGAGTGAGGATTTTTAAACACGATGCCGGACCATACTTTTGATTATAATCGATTAAATTGAGATTGATCTCAATTTAATCGTCATATTATTCCCGAGGAATCACAATCACCTCTTGCCAAAGGTGATGATCCCACTGGTCAATCACTTGCCCATTGTGCACCACCTTCGCAGAATAGGAGAGAATTCCATCCCTACACCAGTATTCGTCATTCAGCAGGCGATAGATCCAATAGCCACTACGCTCTGTTAATGCCCTCTCAAAATGCTCTATTGCATGATCACCATAACGCACAGATAACAAAAGCTTAGAGTTTTCTAAAGAAAACCGGCTGGGCAAACGCCAATACGAGATCACTTGCTGACCGACAAAACAGTCATAACAAGGGGGTGTAGAGATCTGGACGCTCGCCGGATAGTCGGGATAAAGATATTCCGAGCGAGCATTCACTAAGTGACGCTGACTCGTGCAAGAGAGAAGCGCCAAACAGAAAGGTAGATTCCTCATAATCGGAATTTTGAGTTGTCTTCCTTGGATACAGAGGAGTGTACGCAGCAGATCTTGGGATTGTCTGATGAAGGAAATGACAAAATGCCCTCTCCGAAGGAGAACAGCAGGAGAGATGCACGCAACCCCCCCGAAAATGAAGTAGTAAAACCCAAAACTCAGGTTCATAGTAACAGCAACGCAAATACGAAAGCAAAGAGCGAAAACGATTCCACGATACCGACAGCAGCAAAGCACTTTCCGTAAATCGCGGGCTGTTTGGCCGAGGCTTGGATACCTGTCGCACAACATTTTCCCTGAAAAACAGAAGAGAAGAACAGCGCAAAGCCAATACTCAACCCAATACCTATCCCGCCCATAGGAGAGAGTGTTTTATCCTTAATCGCTCCATCCATTAAAAGCATTAAAATGAAGCCGTAAATCGCTTGTGAAGAGGGCATTGCGGACATCCCGATCATCTTTCCATGTCCCTCATCTACGCGAGCCATCACTGCGTGGGAAGCCATCCCAGCAATCGCACATCCAACTGAGCTTCCAATACAGGCCAGTCCCAAGACCAGAGCGGGGCCAACAACATTATAGTCCATTGTGTATTTCTCCTATTCTGTATTAATTAGATCTAACGGTTTAAATTCTCTGCCGCCGCCTTCAAAGCTATAGTGATACCACTCAATGAAGTTAAGACGCAAGCCATGAATCACGCCTCCCATCAAGGCAAGGGTAATATTCACGCAGTGTCCAGCTAAGATAATAAATATTCCGATATAGATCGGCACAGAGGTACCGATCTGATCGAAGGTTGTTGCCATGATCATACCTGCTAAAGAGAGGGCGTAGATACGTAAATAAGACATTACGTCGGCAAAAACAGAGATTACATGCATCGCCGTTGCGAGCCCTGCCAGTTTGTTTTGGATAACGGCCAACACAGTAGCAAGTCCAATTCCTACAAACAGCACCCAGATTCCAATAGCTCCTCCCGCAATGGGTGGTACCCCAAACACAAAGTAAATGAGTGAATTGGCTTTGATCACGAGTGGGAAATAGAGATAGCCTCCTATCAAAAAGAGTATCCAGCCAGCTCCTGACCAATTTCTGTCGATATAACGCAAAAAAGAGAGGAGGATGTGAATGGTACCGAGAAAGATGGAAAGCTCGATCAAGATGTTATTGGTGTAGTCGTTATAAATATCGTACTTGGCCATGCCCTCCTGGTCATTTTTTAGATCCATCAAAAAGGCCAGTGGCGTTGTCGCTTCACCCACTTTGGGGTGGAATTTTAGAAGCTCGTCATAAGCGGGGCCTTTGTGCGCCATCACATATTCCGCCTTTTTAACAACCATCCAATGGATCAACGACACTTTTCTCAAACTACTGCTCGGCGAAAATTCTACCCCAAAAAAGGAGGTGAGCATGACTCCCCAGATTATACACCCTATCGAAAGCCACATGACGAGTTGGATCAACCGTCTCACCCCCCCACCTATTTTGCGGAATTTGAACTTGAGAAAGAGCGCAACAAGAAGTAAAATCGAACCGTACCCCACGTCAGCGATGATCATCGCAAAAAAAATCGCGAAAGCGATAAAAACCCAAAGAGAGGGATCTCTGTCTGTTGTAGAAGGTGTATCATAAATATTGATCAGATCCTCGCCTAAACGAGCCCACCTTTTGTTTTCCAAATACGTGGGAATACGATCCTCTTTTTCTGCCGCTATTGGCTCAACCGATATATCTAGATCATCTGCGAGCTTTTGTACTTCATGCCATTTATTTTTAGGGATATAGCAATCCACCGCAAAGATTTCACCGGAGATTAATTTATTCGCTTTCTCTTTTGCTTTCTCTAAGTGAAAATGGTTGAGAGCTTTGATAAGCCCTTTGTGGAGAATCTTCTTTTGATGTGAAAGGGCTCCCAGTTCCACTTCGAAATGATCGATCTGACGATTTATATTAGCAAGAGAGTGGTAAAAATCGGTCAAAGAGTGATCCATAATGATCTCGGTCAAGCCAGGATAAAGATCTTTGTTTTTACTGATACTCAAGTAGTAGTCTATCTCATTTTGGCTAGAAATAAAGAGCACTTCTGGTAGAGAGATAACGCCGGGATTAGCTCCTCTTTTGCAAAAGAAGAAGCGAATCTTGCGCCCACTCTCGTGTTCGATCTCACGTAAGATGTTGAGAGAAAACTCCCCAAAAGGGGCAATGCGCTCTATCTCTTTTTGAATCGTACGCTTTTCTTCATGCAACTGCTCTAATTTGGTGTCATACTCGATGATATGGCGCGCTAACATGTTAGGAGAATAAAAATGCGCTGGGCGGGATTGGTGTACGGGGACCATCCGACGTAGCACATGCATCGCATCGATAAAGCTTTGGATTTCATCAGAGAGCTCTGCCCCCTCTTCACCGATAAATTCGATGATCCCCAATTCTTGCGCCTGCTCGAAAAAACGATCTCGGCTACTAGAGGGGCCCAAAACTAGGTATTTGTTGACGTCAACGCGCATCTTCTACTTTTTTCCTCAACAGCTTTCTCTCTTCAATCTTTGTTTTGGCCACTTTAGCCTGTCCGACTGCAGCAAGCTCTTGATCTCCCAGAAAGACCTTAATCCGTTTGATATTCGTTTGAGAACGAGGGATAAGGTTTTTTTCAAAAAGATTTACACGGATCGAAACTTCCCGCAGCTCTTTCTCCAAGGCCTCTTTTTTCTCTTTAGCGACTATCACTCTTGCACGCGCCTTTGCCATCTCTCGCAAATCTGCCATCGCAACATCTAACCAGGCTGGCGTCCCTAAGAGAGGGTATTCGAAAGGGAGAAAGATGACTCCTTCATAAACAGGAATATCGACACCTGCGACATTCTCATACTTCTTTTCAATATGATCAATGGTAGCGGCGGCGGTGAGATCAATACCGATGTGTTGACTAAGCAGCCCTCCC
>JBJXGG010000063.1:0-12111 GCA_046153495.1 Chlamydiales bacterium | reverse complement strand
GATGCCTCATCACCGAAATGGTCGGGTGCCGCCGCAGCCCGGGGCGGTTGGGGTGCCGCATCACCACGGACACGGCCGGGTATCACCTGGCGCGGTTGGGGTGCCGCCCAGCGTGGGTCGGGTGCCTCATCATCACCATCATCACCGAAACGGTCGGGTGCCGCCCGGGGCGGTTGGGGTGCCGCATCACCACGGACACGGCCGGGTATCACCTGGCGCGGTTGGGGTGCCGCATCATCACCGACATGGTCGTGTGCCTTTTGGCGACATGCACTTTGCCTACGACGCTGATGTATGCAAATGATAATTACGAAAGTGACCGCTCCTAATCCACCGATTGTTGTCACGACAATTGCTCCGGTTTGTGTAAATTTGTCGCCCATGACCTTAAAGATCGAATCGGGTCTCATGACGCCACAAAGAGCAAGTCCACCGACCAAGGCCATAGCTGCGAACGATATCACAGCTAGTACAGACACTTTCTCGCAGCAATCCCTAGACGCGCCACCCTGCTGTTGTTGTGCTGGTGGTGCGCTAGACGCGTCATGTTGTCGTGCTGCTTGTGCCATAATTCAACTCTCCTATTCACCCGTGTTCTCTAGTATTTTACAGGTTTTAACCTGAGAAAACAACTGTTTTTTAATAAAAATTGATATACCGAGTTTTAAATTCTCTTTCCCTACATCCAACGAAGAGAATCCAAAACAAAGTTGCAATAAAAAATTTTTAAATTCAGCCATTATAACCCTGCCTGTTTCATAATGGACTGCATCAATTTATCTTGCGCTTTTTCGGGTGAGGGTTGTGCAGCAACGATCTTTATCCAAAGAGCAGGGAATTCTCTTTGTCCGCGCACCCGGGTTACCATTCGCGTCTCGTCCAATACCTCTCCTTTGAGTAAGTGTACGTCATCAATCACACACTGGAACCACGCAGACGTCATAATTTCTCGGACCCGTGCGGGATCAGGAGCAAGTCGTCCGCGGCCAGGCTGCGCCATCCGGCCATCAGCCCGGACGAGGAAGGCTGTATGAGGAAGAGGGCTTCCCGCTTCCTTACATTCACGCAATATCTTCATAAAAATGTTCTGTAAGTCGTTGGATTCTGCTATTGCGTGGGCTTCTCCATTCTCATCGATGATAATCATCACATGCGTGATGGGTTTTAGGAAGCGCTCGTGCAACGGAGAGCCGTGTTGTTCTGCTGTGAGTAATTGGTTTTCCGTAAACCAAAACTTTGGGGGAAAATGGCCCGAGTCAAAAAGAGCGCGCACTTCTTTGAATTGTACTGCTTGTAGAAATTCAGGGTGATCTGGCCCAATTGCGCCACATACTTTAAGGGCGCTGAAGGGATCGTGCCGTCGGGGACGGTGTTCTCTTACCTCCGTCTTTTGTTTTTGCTTTGTCTGGGTCACTGCTCTTTGCTGAATCTGCCCGCTTGCTTGTGCATGGAAGCGAGAGGAGATTTGCACGACCCTTTTTTCCGTCTGTGCTACTACTGCTTGGATTTGTTTACAAAGATCAGGCAGCTCGCGCAGAGGTGTATGAATGTGGAACCGGTCGAGTGTCGTTTGAGCAAAATTACATAAGATTCCCTCTGTTCCAGAGAATCTCTCGGGCTGACCGAGGTTGAGGACGGGGTCGTGTGGCATCTCTTCCAAAAATCCCTGCGCAAGTCCTTTGGCGGCAGCAAGCCTCTCTTTGACATCTGCGACCGCTAGTGGTCGGAGAGCACATTCCTCTACAAGATATCCGATCTCTTGGAAGGCGTTGAGAATAATTTGTGCTTCTAAAGTCTCTACCTCATTTTTGATTCCATATTCACAGATAATGGTAGTGGTAATGCCTTCCGGGGCGATCTTCTCAGCTAGTTTGCCTGGTAGAACAGTCACCACATGTTGTCTTCGGGCCCGATCCAAAAATCCACGCTGGCGCATGAGGGTTTGGACCATGCGGGATGAGGTAAGATGTCCCGTGAATAGGAAAGCTGCGATCATGTTATCTTTCAAATCGAGGTTCGTCGCTTCACAATGCGGAGAGTCATAGAGGACTCCTACATCAAGAGTTTCATAATCGAAACCGATTTTTGCCAGCTCGACACGCAAATTATCTCCCTCAAGACAAAACTCTCCCCTGGTGCGATGTAAAAGGCAGAGATGCTCTTGCCGATCTATTGCAGCAGTTGAATTTTGTTGGAAATAGAGAACGGCTTCTAATTCTAGATTAGCAGAGAGCCAAGCCTTTGCGCGCTCTGCATTTGGGCATTCGACGTAGTCACTCGGATCGAGGATGACGCGTACTCTTTGCAAAATGCGGGAAGATTTCATCTCCACAAAGAAATGACGAGGTGAGTCGGAAACCAGGATGGTGCTATTTTGTGGTTGGCAATAGGTGTGCAAGACTTCGGCTTCAAAAGCGGCGAATTGTCGCCTTTTGTCAAAATGGGGATAGAGGGCTTCGTTCCCCTCGGTTGCTGTGTAGCCAGTTGTGCGTGCAGAGTGAACAAGATGGGCAGGCGAAGAGGTAAGGCGTAAGGGTGAATAGCCGATTTGAGAACAGATGATCCGCATATAGAACTGAATTGCACCGGGATGCTTTGATAACATCTCATGCAAAACTGTGGTTTGCTCAGTATCACTCGGGGAGATGTCTTGCGCCTCCATTCCTGCCAATTTGCTCCCTTCCATCCAAGCGCGGAACATGCGAGTGTAGCTATTGGGCATTTCTGTTGTTCCCTCCTTTTGCTCTTCCCATGCATTTTGCATGACCTCTTGGAGAATGGTGTGGATCTGAGACCAGGTAAGACCTCGGTAGGCTGTCCCTTTCATAGAGAGCGCCGTAGCTAAATAGGGGTCTTGGAAACTCGTTGTGGAGACGACGCCGTTGGAGGCAGGGACATCAAATTCCTCTTTTGGAGCTAATGAAGGACCATGGTCGAGTCCCGTTTTTTTTGTCACAATAAGGGGCAAGAGGCGGTGGAGACAATGACGTACGACAGCGATGCTTACCGCATTTCCTGCATACTGTTCTCCTTGTGGAAAGGCGATAGAGGGATTTTCCCAATACTCAAGTAAGAGCCTGTCACCCTCCAAGCCAATCTGACGACTCATATACATAGCAAGTAGGAAACGGATTTTGGCAATATCTTCTATTGAGGGGGTGTATTGGAGGTTGCCGCAAAGTCCTGCTAAATCGTGTACATATGTTCCATCTGCAGAAGAGAGAGGAACATAACCTAAAAGCGGTTTCATAAGCTCAACGATGAGCATGCTCTCTGCTTCAGGCAGGGGCATAAAGTCTCCTGCACCAAATATGGAGCGGGTGAGGGGATTCAAGTTGCGGTGGGGTTCATCGACTAATTGGATTACACCCTCTCTTAGGAAGATAAAAATTTTGTGCAGCCATTTCTCTTTCTCTTCATCTTGTTCTAGGAAGCGGGCATGGAGGTAAAAAAGGCGCAAAGCATGGAAGGCTTCATTGGTGAGAATCAAAGGGCGCCCCTCTTCTCGGTATTGCTCTAGCCTACGGAAGATAAATTGGCAATCTTTGGCAGTTAGATTCGTATGTAAGCCAATCTCCATCACTCCCAGTTGTTTTTTCATCGATTCAAAAAGCCTCCTGAGATTTGCTTTTTCGATTGTGTAGATATCGCGTGATACGTAAAGAACGGGCAGAAAATTGAGCATGCGGGCTCGGAGAATAAGAAGGGGCGTAAAGAGCGTCGATTTTCCGCCTCCGGCTCCACGGACAAGGAAAGGGCTTTCTCCTCTATCCCATGCATCACAGATAAAGATGTAGTCGTCATATTGTTCAGGATAAAGGAGCTTGCCTCCTCCTGTAATAAAATAGTAAGAGATTTCAGGGAATCTCTCAAAGTCATACTCTGCAGAGAGGAGTAGCAGGTGCAACTCTTTTTGCATACGGTAGTGGAAATTGGTAGAGGGTTTGGAGGAGGGTAATGCCAGCTCTGTTCCTGCCGAAACAGGGGTGATTTTCTCCAGAAGAGCGAGAGCTCTGCTGCATACTTCAATTTGGACAAGTTCATAGTAATAGCGTTTGCTCTCTTGTATTAAAAAAGCACGCTCCTCTTCTCTCAAAAGGGGGCAGGCTTGGACCAACCAATCGGGATTATTTTTTAGGATAACTTCAGCCATAATCGTTTCTGGGAGCACAGCTAGATTTTGCTGTACACAATCGCTGAGGGTATGAGAGGTTGCTTTTGTCAAGATACCACGCACCATTTTTCCGCGGCGTAGGTGGTAGGGAGCATTCATAGCAGTCACCATGGCTGCTCTTCGTCTTCTTGCAAAGCCGAGCAAAGCCTCGCGCTGCTCCGTAATGGCAAAAATGGCTGCAGGAGCTTTGGCACAATCTACAGAGGCTACAGTTCTTCGTTCACTTCTCAACGCTGCGTGCCCTGCGATGATACGCTCTTTCGTCTCTTCCTCAAGCTTGGAGCTAGCAGGCTGTCCTGTCAAGAAGCAGGGCCTCTCTCCGACATCGAGTGGTTGCGCAGTGTGGACAAAAAGCACGTGTTCTTGAGCAGCAAAGAAGTCCCCCACAGGAACGGGAAGAGGTGCTAGTTGTGGAGCATGTGCAGACTCTTCTGGCTGAGTATGTTCGATGCAAAGGGTTTGTTCACAGGAAAAGGAGAACTCTGCTTTTGCCTCGAGGAGACGTTCTTTAAGTTTTAGAAAATCTCCGTTCCCCTCGAGTTTTTCTACCCGTTCAACGATTGTATTGAAAACTTGAGAGAGTCCATCTACCGTGAAAGGGGGCTTTATTGAGATATCAGCAAACAGGTGGGGGAGGTGGCGGACATAAAAGAGAATAGAGCCGTAACTCCTGCAACTTTCTGATGCACCAGGACGAAAGATAGCAGCTAGAGTGAAATCAAATGGGCAAGGTTCTTGGGGCATCTGAAGGGCTATGTCGAATAGGTCAGTAAATCGGCATATGAGTGTTTGGGGAGACACGTAGACGGGAATAGCAGGAATGTCGTGACTAAGCCCTGGGATTCTACGAACAAGTAAAACACTCGGTCCGAATTTGTCTCGCTCGAATCCACGCAGCGCACTCGGGGAGAGGAGGGCAAAATTGGGCCCGAGCTTTACCTCCTGCTTTTGGAGTGAAGCGGGGACAACCCCGCCAGGACTGGCCAGCAATCGTAAGCGAAGTTCTAACACATGAGGAAAATCGATTTTTCTATCGGCGTAATATTTATAGAGAAAGCGGAGAATTATCAGCTCTTCTAATTTTGAAAGGCGAAGAGGACGTTTGATGGAGCTCAAGCTATCTTGACTCATCGCTGAGAGAACGTGAAAATAACTCCCGATCCCCCACTCAATCCATTTTACAAAGTTCTTTATCTCTTTGTCCGCAAAGTAGCTGTCGCTCATTGTGTTGCAGTGGTCGACAATGCGGTAGAAAAGGTGAGCATTAAAAGCAAGCGAGCCTGGGGAATAGTCGGTAAGGGTCATGACCTCATTCACCGCTTTGTTGGCTTCGGAGTCGATAGATTCCTGATAACAATGGAAGAAGCCCTCTTTTACTAGGCGAAGGTAGTCAAGAGCTTTTGTGTAGTCTCTTTGCATTTTGAGGATCTGGACCAAAAAGAAAAGCGCTGCATCATCTTCATGTAGAAGGAGCCCTCTTTTATCGCATATAGTATAGAGAGTGAATTTCTCTTGGTCGCTTGTAGCCTCTTTATGAAGCACTTCGCGTGAGAAATCTCCGGGAGCTATTTCAAGCCGTCTGCGATTGAGGAGTACTCTCTTTTCTCCTTTTTCATCCTCCAAAAGCCATGCGCCTACGTAACCGTTTAGCTGAGTTACTTGATCGGTTTTGCCCATTTTCAGGACAAAGCCGGGAAATTTGGAGGAAACCATTCCGGCATCGGTGCGTGTAAATGTGCATTGGGTCGTCAAAAATTCGAGCTTTTGTAGCTCTCCTTTTCGATCGACATAGATAAGTACCTCTCCAGAATGGCGGATTTTTTGCCGCAGGTGAGCGTAAGGGTGTTTGCTATCGATATTATCGAGATTAAGAACTGTCAGTCCAGTAGGATGGCCGGCCTCGTCGAGCTCTACCAATTCACGATCGACTCCTCTGTTTATAAGTCCGAATTTGATGTGCTGCCCATTTTGAGAGACCAAGAGATATTCCGGATCGCCACTCTTAGGCTCCAAAATACGGTAGGGATTCAATCGTAACCTATTCTGCAGGTAAGAGAGGTCGTGGCGGATCAGCTCATCATGAGAAAAACAGAAGACTTCACACCAGACATCCTCTCCACGAAAAGGGATATGAGCCTCCCATATATCGCTTCTCGCTGTCCGACGAGCTCTCAATCTTCCACTTACGTGGGTCATTACCCCTCCTCTAAGGTCTACCATATAGCCCTTTTCATATTCCTGGCCCCATAAGGAGAGATGTTTAGGTAGTTTGAGGCTTTCTTCACAAAATGTTGATCCTAAAGCATCTTCTACCTCTCCGGAAAAGAGGTTCACTGTATAGTTTCTGCAGCAGAGGGTAGGAAAGAGACATCTCCACTCTCCCTCGGGTTCAACTTTTTTTGCCTTACAGATCGCATGGGCTATCTTTTCGCGCGACTGTCTACTGGTTACAAAGGGTACAAGAGAGTAAGCAATGCGGCGGCAAAAGTAGGTACATTTCCGTAGGTTCCAGAGATAGAAAGTTACTTTGGGTTTCTCTGTCGAAAATTGAAAAAGGAGAAGGGCTGCAAGGATCGCTTCCTCCTCGGTAACTGGAGGTAGGTAGGCCATAAGCTGAATGCCATAGAGGAGAATTTGTGTTTGCGGCTCCTCCGCGAGCAAACCTCTTTTTGCATGTAGTGTTTGTAGGGTGGTTCGGTAGAACAATAAAGCCTCTCTTCCTGGATCACTACTAGTAGAAGATGGGGAGAGTGCTTCTCGCAACCGTGGCTGAAAACTTTCCAAGGAAATGCCGACGCGGAGCAAAAATAGAATGGCACTAATATGATGGGGATTATTTCTGTAAAGAGCAAGTCCTTGTTGGAGGATCTCTCTTATCTCCTGTTTCACCTCTGGCACTTCATCGATTTTCTGAGAGAGTCTGCCTGGGGCAAAGAGGCAGTGAAAGAGCATTTTTTGTACGGTGGGGCTTCCTAAATATATAAAGTTACGAGGGATCCATTGTATGGCGGCATCGACGGAAAGCTCGGGGGCGCGCGAGATATACCAAAGCTCACGCAGTATGTGGGGAGGGATTTCAATATTTTCTTGTAACTCCTCACGTAGACAGATAGCATCATTCACCGAACAGGTAGCAAACTTTCTTGAGTACATGTGTACTCCGGCGTAAGTACATTCATAGGGTTGTTCTGCAAATACATCAGCTTGTATCTTTTCACTTGAAGCGAATTCCGTACCGATTTTAGAGCCATTTTCCGCAAGTAAGAGAAGAGAGCGAGAGGAGCGGGTGGACATTTCTTTGAAGAGGAGTCTTGTAAGGGGTTCATTGCTCTCTGGCTCTATAAAGAGTTTTTGGTATTCCAGATAGCAGAAATGATAGAGGATCATCACGCCTGGATGTATTCCCTTCCCTTGCCAGAGAGCCACAAAATCTACTTTTCTGGTTTGGGAAGCGAACTGTTTGAGAAAATCGACATGGTTGTAGGGCGCGGTGCGGTCATGGTGACATACGGCATGTGCCGTCCACTGATCCACCTTAAGCTCGCTGCATACGGGAAAAATAAATCGATGACGGTTTTTTTCGGCACAATCGGCAAAGTAGGTATTGATCGCATGCATCTGGCGGTTCTCTTCTCCCAGAGGAAGGGAGAGGAAAGTGGAGGGATAGAGATGCATTAGTGAGAGAAGGGGCGTGGCAAAACCGGTTAAACAAGAGCTCTCTTGCATTCTTGTGAGATGATCACAGATGGCAAAAGAGGTATACAAAATGAGTAATTCTTCTGACTCAGTAGGTAGAATTCTCCACCTTTGTGGCCTCTCATAAGGGGCCTTTAATGCGAAGATTGTGAGAGAGAGCAGTTTTTTTGTAATGGCAAGAGCCTGTTCCGGTGGAATCGTTGCCCAGCTATCTTTTTCCCCGAATTGCGGGATGGGGAGGCTCAGCGTTTGTTCATGAAGATAGTGGAAACGATCTTCTGGACTCATTCTTTCTGCTTGTCTGGTCCACTCATCGAGCTCATCCACAAATGTTTCTGCCCTGAAGAGAGAAGGGGGGCTACAGTGAGGGAGAAATACCTGTTGATCCTCTTTGCGCTGGAGTATTTCTGTGTTCGGAAATATCTCTTTACGGGTAAAATCACAGGGGGGAAGTAAGGTAGCATGACGTCCTTTGACAGGTAAGTCTTGCTCTTGAGGCAGAGGGGGGAGAGGCGTTGATTGCTCTAAAATTTCTCTCGCAACAAAAGAGGCGATAAGCTGTTCTTCTTCAGCAAGACGTCCCTTTAATTTAAGCACACCCAATCCGCACTCATGCGCAGCATCGTGTAAGAGTGCACGGTGTGCATCGATCGGTGCTTTGTGGTATTCATGAAATCCGGCCATCAGCATGCAGAAGCGCCCCGAGAGAAAGATGATTTTCACTTCTTCTCTAGAAAGGCCGAGTGATTGGAGAAAATCCCGCATAAGCAATTTGGCTGTTTTCTGACCACAGTTAGGCCCTCGTTGGGTTTTGGCTGCATATAGCGTCGGATTTTCACCCAAATCGGGTCTGATGACACACACCTGCTCCCAAGCACTATAGAGACTCCCAGCTTTATAAGGGTCCTCTTTGGGTGGTGGATCAGAGAGAAGACGGAATTGAGCTACCAAAGCCATCATACCCTTCTCTTGGCGGAAAAGGTCCTCTGCACTGATAAGCATAGGGTAAGAGCTGTAGGAGATCTTTTGGTGGGTCGTTGCCTCTCCTACGATGGGGTTTCTTTCACAGCCTGCTCCCAGGTTGAGGATCGAAATTGCGACCATCCCTCCCTCTTCTAGAGTAAATTTCGCTAATACGGAGTGACCGTGGCTTTTTACCCCGCCGCGGTAGCCCATAGGAACGTATACAACTTTATCTCGCTGCAACTCGGTAAAGAGCTGTTTGCGGAAGCGCCCCGCTTTTACGCTTAGAGCATCATAGCTTTGTATAGTATCAGTGGGGTCGGGAATAAGACGTGCTAAAGAGAGGGTTTGAGCGATCTTACGACGCAATGCTTTAATAGAAGATGGGTTGAGAGTTGACTCGAAAAGTATTCCCTCTCCACTCTCCATAAGAGCTAAAATATGGTCCCATGATTCGAGGCAAACTGTATCATTTACTCCAGCAAAGGTGGAGTCATCGAGGATGGAGCTGTTATGCATCACGGCAAAAAAGCGCCAATCGCGCCATATTTTGCAGCCCTGCGGAGAGGCTTCTTGCAGTACTCTCACAGCTATCTGCTCTGTTGTAGCCTCCTCTTCGGGTCCTCCTCCATCACAGAGTTGCCGTATCGCTACATCACCTATCGCTTTCCAGGCGGAAGGGCGCCCATGAGAAGCGGGCATAGCAGCGCGGGGCCGTGTATCTGAAGAGAGTAGACTTCTTAAAAATTCCATATTAATCTTGAATAAAGCTTAATTATACTAGACAATTGTTTATATCAATTAAAGTATAAATTAAGATTCAAAAATTTCTTGTTTTTATTATTAAAAAATTATTTTATAGTGGATCCGGGGGTGGAGCATGAGGCTTTCCGGCAAAATAGCATCGCAAGAGGCGGTCATAGGAGTGATTGGGCTGGGGTATATCGGTCTTCAGCTGTTAGATGTTTTTGGGCGTAGGGGGTTTAGGTTAGTCGGGTATGATTGTGATAGGGCAAAGATCGCGTCGCTAAAACGGGGGCATTCAATGATGAATTTCTTACCTCTTCCCGAGCTCTTCCGTTTGCAGGAGGAGGGACGATTCCGGGTTGCTGCTAATCCCGATATCTTACATGCGGCTGATGTCTTATTTATTTGTGTCCCCACATCGTTAGATCGCCACATGGTACCGAATTTCTCCTCTTTGCGTAGCGCGTTTCAGACCGTAGCGGATCATTTGCACAGAGATCAGTTGGTCGTTTTACAGAGTACGACCTACCCAGGGACTACAGAGGAGGAATTACTTCCGATTTTGGAGAAAAAAGGGGAGGTCGGGAAGGACTATTATTTAGCCTACGTTCCCGAAATTTCGGATCCTGGGAATTTGGAATATGATTTTACCTCGATTCCCAGAATAGTTAGTGGCGTGACTCCTCAGTGTTTGGAAATGGTGAAGATGCTCTATCAGAAAATAGGATGCCAGGAGTTTCCTTGCAGATCGCCTCGAGTGGCGGAAGCAGCAAAGATTTTTACGAATGCTTACCGATTGATCAATATCTCTTTTGTGAATGAGATGAAAATGATGTTTGATCATATGGGGATGGACGTGTGGGAGGTGATTGAGGCAGCATCGAGTAAACCATTTGGTTTTACAGCCTTTTATCCTGGTCCTGGGGCGGGCGGCGATTGCATTCCCGTAGATCCGAACTATTTGGTATGGAAAGCGAAAGAGAGCGCGGGTCCTGTCTCTATGATTGAGTTAGCGAGTAATATCAACCAGGTGATTCCGCATTATGTGGTGGATAAAGTGATCCAGGGGCTTGCAAAGCATAAGCAAGCGATCCAAGGAGCGCAGATTTTGTTGCTGGGTGTCGGGTTTAAGAAAGATGTGAATGGTTTGCAAGAGTCGGCCTCTTTGAAGCTCCTCTCTTTGTTGCAAAAAGAGGGGGCTGCCGTTTCGTACCACGACCCTTATATTGCCGAGTTATACCCCTCTGAACGCTATCCTCAGATGGATATGAAGAGTGCATCTTTAGAGTATGAGAAGTTAGGCAATTATGATGCGGTCGTGATTGCAACAGATCACTCGATCTATGATGTGGAGAAGATTGTACAGTATAGCACCGTTGTCATCGATACACGCAATGTGACAGCAAAAGTAGCCGGTGCAGAGAAAAAAGTGGTGAAAGCATGAAGATCTTTGTGACAGGTGGCGCTGGATTTATCGGCTCTCATATAGCAGAGTATCATTTGAGGAAAGGGGACGAAGTATGGGCGATCGATAACCTTGAGACAGGGAATCTCGATAATTTGGAGTGTTTACGTACAAATCCTCGATTTCATTTTAAAGATTCCTCTGTGGCCGATTTTACAGATTTGTGCGAGGTGATTCAGTGGAGCGATAAAATCTATCATGCGGCAGCTACAGTAGGGATGCAAAACGTACTGGTAAGACCCACATATACCCTTTCGAACAATTTGCACTCTTTAGAGAGTCTTTTAAAGGGAATGGAAAAAGCAGGCAATAGACAAAAATTTCTCTTTCTGAGCTCTTCAGGGGTTTATTGGAATACACCGCTATCCTTTGGCGTCGGACATAAAGAAGATGAAATACTTGGTGTAGATACGACAAATTTTGTGCAAGAGGCCTATTCTTTGAGTAAGATGGTCGGGGAGGTACTCTCACTCTCGTTTGCAAAGAATCACCATATCCATTGCGTGGTCGCTCGTGTGTTTAACACGGTAGGTGTGCGCCAAACAGGAGAGTATGGAATGGTAGTACCACGCTTTGTGCGTCAAGCGTTGGTTAATGAACCGATCACGATATATGGAACCGGAGAACAAACGCGCTCATTTTGCAGTGTGCACGATACAGTGAGAGCGCTTGACCTACTTTTGGATCATCCTAAAGCGGCCGGGCAAATTTTTAATGTGGGCAATGAACGAGAAACAACGATTTTAGAGTTGGCAAGCATTGTAAAAAAATTGTGCAACAGCTCCTCTGAAATAATTTACATACCTTATAAAGAGGCATATCAGATGGAGTTCCGCGATGTGTTGCGTCGACGCCCCGATATGACGAAATTCTATCACCTCACAGGATTTAAGGCAGAGTGGAGTTTAGAAGAAACTATACAAGAGATGATATAGTGTAATGATGAGGGTTCGTGAATCATTGAACTTCTTTCGAAACTCCATTTGGTTGTTAAAATTGCCCTTTTTGGCATCTTTCTCATCAAATTTTTCGACCATATCCCTCAATATGCTCTCAAAATTTGATG
>JBJXGG010000060.1:0-8229 GCA_046153495.1 Chlamydiales bacterium | reverse complement strand
TTCTGCCTCCAATAATTCGGTAAAATTGTGGGGCAAAATCTTTGTTGCCATGCCGACAGCGATGCCTTCTGCTCCTTGCAAAAGGAGTAGGGGGATCTTGGCGGGGAGTAGTACAGGCTCTTTGTTTCGGCCATCATAGGAGGGGATGAACTCAGTGAGCGCGGGATTAAACATTGTTTCACGGGCAAGTGGACTGAGTTTTGTTTCGATATAGCGAGCTGCCGCCGCAGGATCTCCTGTGAGCGGATTTCCAAAGTTCCCTTGTGTTTCGAGTAAATACCCTTTGTTTGCCATATTTACGATCGCATCGACGATCGGAGCATCCCCGTGAGGATGCAGAGCCATCGTTTGGCCTGCTATATTGGCGACTTTGTGCAGTTTTCCATCATCCACTTTGAAAAGGGTAGCGAGAATGCGGCGCTGCACCGGTTTGAGACCATCTGTCACGCTGGGGATGGCGCGATCTAAAATCACATAAGAGGCATATGCGATGAAATTCTTTTCGAACTGATGTTTGATATCATCCATCATAGATCAAATTCTCCATGATGAAACGTTTACGCGCAGGGGTATTCTTCCCCATGTAAAAATCTAAGGTTGGTTTGATATCACTCAATGCGCCTACTCGGATAGGAGAGAGACGCATATTTTTCCCGATAAATTGCTTGAACTCATTGGGAGAAATCTCTCCTAACCCTTTGAAACGGGTTATTTCTGCCCCTTTTGCGACAGCCTGTTCTTTCTCATCTGCGGAATAGCAATATATCGTTTTCTCTTTTGTGCGGACTTTAAAAAGAGGAGTCTCCAAAACGTGGAGATGGCCGTTGACCACAAGTCCCTCAAAATAGGTTAAGAAAAAAGTAATTAATAAGTTGCGGATGTGCATGCCATCGACATCGGCATCGGTGGCAAGGATTACTTTGTTGTAACGCAAACCAGCCAAATCATCTTCAATATTGAGAGCATTCATTAAGTTGAACATCTCTTCATTTTTGTAGAGCTGATCCATCTTCAAGCCATAGACGTTGAGCGGCTTGCCGCGTAGAGAGTAGATCGCTTGCCGCAGAGGGTCGCGTGAAGAGACAATCGATGCGGAGGCGGAAACCCCTTCTGTGAGAAAGATCATAGTCTCATCACTATATAAAGATTCCTCGTTGTAGTGGAATTTGCAGTCACGCAATTTCGGTATTTTAAAGGAGATCTTTTTCTGCTTCTCTTTCGCCTCTTTTTTGACAGCGGCGAGCTCTTTTCTCAATTTTTCGTTAAAAGAGATTCGCTCGGCGAGCACTTCTGCCTTTTCGCTCTCCTTATGGAGCAGATGGTGCACAGCCTCGCGCACTTCTTGCATGATCGGTGTGCGGATCTCTGTATTCCCCAACTTATTCTTGGTCTGTGATTCGAATATGGGATCTTTCACTTTGACAAGGATACAGCCCACAATCCCTTCGCGCACATCGACGCCCTGATAATTTTTCGAGGCGTATTCATTGACCCCTTTTAAGATGCCCTCGCGGTAAGCAGAGAGGTGGGTCCCTCCATCTGCCGTATATTGCCCATTCACAAAGGAGAAATAATTTTCTCCATAGTTTTGCGTATGCAAAAAGGCAAACTCAATCTGTTGGCCACGGTAGTGGAATGGTTCATAGAGACGTTCTGTCACCTCGCTGTTAAGTAGATCGAGGAGACCATTTTCTGAAAAGATGGAGTCGCCATTATAGATGAGGGTAAGACCTGTGTTTAAATAGGCATAGTGCCACAACCTTTTGAGAATGAATTCGTCGGCAAAGTTGTATTTTTTAAAGATCTCCGCATCAGGGATAAACTCGACATAGGTGCCAGAGGGGCCTTTTTTTTCTTTCTGATTTTTAGAGAGAAGCTTACCTTGGGAAAAGGTTGCTTCGAACATCTTTCCTTCGCGGAAGCTGCGCACCAAAAAATGGCTTGAAAGAGCATTGACTGCTTTAAGACCGACACCGTTGAGCCCGACGGAGAACTGGAAGACATCGTCATTATATTTGGCCCCTGTGTTGATTTGACTCACGCAATCGATCACTTTTCCCAGCGGGATACCGCGGCCATAGTCACGCACCGAAACTAGATGCGTTTTGGCATCATGCTTGATTTCAATCTTGTTCCCTTCACCCATGATGAATTCATCGATACTGTTATCGATGACCTCTTTGAGAAGGATGTAAATACCATCATCGTGGTGCGAGCCGTCACCCAGTCTGCCAATATACATGCCGCTACGCAACCGAATATGCGCCAAGGCATCAACAGTTTGTACGGAAGCTTCGTCGTAACTCTTTTTCTTTGCCACGATCTAGAAGGTAGCATAATGGGGAATAATCTTGTAGATAAAGCAATTTTTCTCTTATAACCTGAGTTTTGGGTTGCTCTCCCTCATCCTCAGGGAGTTTGCTGGCTGCTCTTGCAATTTTTTGCTCGATAATAGCGCCTTCGGCTATGATCTTCGCAAAAAATTGCCAGATCATCTCAGAAAACTCCTCTGATTACGAGGAAGCACAACCCAAAACTCAGGTTTATACCAAGAGCAAAAAATAAAGGCACAAAGTCATGGTAGGTAAGATGTCAGCTTTAGAAGATTTTTTCGAAGCCCATATTAGTGAATATGAGCGAGAAAGGATCTTTTCAAGATGGCGTCTGAGATACCGTGAATTTGTGTCTTTATTTTTTGCGAAAGGTATTATATCTTTTTTCTATGCAGATAGGTATTTTAGGAATCAATCATAAATCCGCTGATCTTGCTTTGCGTGACAAGCTAGCAAAGGTTTGCGCTGCTCGTTTTTGTCCTGGTAATCTCTTTTATACCGATTTTTCCTATATTGCTCTTTCGACATGCAACCGCACGGAGATTTATTTCTCTTCGCAAGAGCTAGCTGAAACGCATAACGTGTTAATTCATATTTTACGCCAAGAGATATCCGATGAGTTTGAGCATACACTCTATTCTTATTTTGGGATTGATACGTTTTTTCACTTGGCGCGTGTTACAGCGGGGCTCGATAGCGCCATCTTGGGAGAGACGGAGATTCAAGGGCAGGTGAAACAGGCATATGAGGTGGCAAGAGAGTATAAAATGCTCTCTTTTGAGCTCCACTTCCTTTTTCAAAAGTGCCTAAAGATTGGGAAAGAGGCTCGGACAAAAATGGATTTGGGACGCGGACTGCCCACTTTGGAAGATACTATCTTCCATCTGGGCCAACAAAAACAGGGACCTCTTTTTGAGAAGAACATCCTTTTTGTAGGTCTCTCTAAGATCAATCACAAGATCTACCACCGCTTTTGTAAAAAGGGAATCAAAGAGATCACTTTTACTAATCGGACAGAGGAAAAATTACACTCTTTACCAACGCAGAAATTGCCCTGGGGCCAGCTCCATAAATGGGAAGAGTTTGATCTCGTGATTTTCGGCACCAAATCACCCCAATATCTTGTCGAAAGCTGTAAGAGAAAACCTCTTATTTTTGACTTGAGCGTTCCGCGCAATGTCCATCCGGAGCTAGGGAATGCAACGGAGCTAATCAATATCGATGAGTTAAATAGGGAGATTGAAGGGAGACGTAAACAGAAGGTCGCTCAAGTTTCCGAGATCAATAATGCATTCATCTGGAGCTCTGTCCGCCGTCAATTAACTCTATTCCGTAGTCGGCTGCTACCCACGGCGAAGCGCAGAGTAAGTAGCTAGCACATAAAATGATGTTATACAGCAGTCAGCGACTTTTATTGGGGTACTCCAGCCTAACAACTCACAAATACCGCGCGTGATTTGTCCGGCAGCAAGCCCTTTTTCCATAGGGTCTTGTGTTCTAGCCAGCAGGACTGCAGCATTAGAGATGCGAAAAAGGCCGACATAGGGAGTGCAATCTAATACATAGGATCCCGCATTCAATAGGTTATCTCTAACAACGGTTGCAATATGATGAGGATCCTTGCTTATAGGTAATTGAAACCCTTGACTTGCCGCAAAACCGAATGCTGGGCGATGAATATTGTCTGCCATTAGAACTCCGCGTGTCCAGGAAACCGAGGGAAAGGAATGACATCACGTACATTCTCCATACCGGTAGCACAAAGTACTAATCTTTCGAAACCGGCTCCAAAGCCGGCATGCGGTACAGAGCCGTACTTGCGCAGTTCGAGGTACCACCAATACTCTTTTTTATCCAGCCCCTTTTCATCCATTTTTGTTTCTAAAATATCGAGCCGCTCTTCACGCTGGCTCCCCCCGATTACCTCACCCACTCCGGGGATCAATACATCTAATGCTGCTGCCGTTTTTCCATCATTATTGCTTCGCATGTAAAACGGCTTGATCACTGCGGGGTAGTTATATACACAGACAGGTTTTTTGCAATGCTCTTCACAGAGAAACCGTTCATGTTCTGACTGGAGATTGCAACCCCATTTCGTGGGAAATTCAAAATTTTTCCCGCTCTTCTCTAAAATATCGATTGCTTCGGTATAGGAGATCCGCTCAAATGGCTCGTTTACAATATCTTGTACTCGTTTCTTGATCCCTTTGCAAATAAATTGGTCGAATAGATCCATCTCTTCTTCGCAATACTCTAACACCTCTTTGAAGATGGCTTTTAAATATTTCTCAGCTAGTTCCATGTCATCATTGAGATCGGCAAAGGCCATCTCTGGCTCGATCATCCAGAATTCCGCCAAATGGCGCGCGGTATTCGAGTTTTCGGCGCGGAAAGTAGGGCCGAAAGTATAAACATCAGAAAGGGCGCAGGCATAGATTTCTGCATTCAACTGCCCGGAAACAGTGAGATAGGCGGGCTTTCCGAAGAAGTCTGCTTTATGGTCGACCTCTCCTCTATCTGTGCGTGGCAATTTGTTATGGTCGAGAGTGGTGACTTGAAAAAGCTCTCCTGCTCCTTCGCAATCGGAAGTAGTGATCAAAGGAGTGTGGAGATAATAGAAACCGTTTTCCTGAAAAAAGCGGTGTGTGGCGTAGGCAAGTTGGTTGCGCACACGCGTTACCGCTCCGATGGTGTTGGTACGAGGACGCAAATGGGCGATAGTGCGCAAAAATTCGAAAGAGTGCCGTTTCTTTTGGAGAGGATAGCTCTCTGCGCAGCAAGGACCTATCAGTTCAATCTCTGTTGCCTGGATTTCCACAGATTGCTTCTCACCCGGGCTTTGCACAACCTTTCCCTTGATAGCGACAGCAGCGCCTGTGGTAAGGCCATCCGCATTATTAGCAACGACTTGCATATTTGAGAGGGTGGAGCCGTCGTTGACCTCGATAAAGGTGAAGGCTTTCTGTGAGCGCAGTGTACGTACCCATCCTTTGATGGTGACCTCTGTTTCGATCAGTTGGGGATCTTCTTTGATTTTCCGTATTTTAGTTCGCATATTCTCGTAACAACCCAATCTCTTTATCCCAAAGAGGGGGACCTCCTGGGGTTTCTAAATATTTTGGTAACTCGCGCGTAAGGGAGCAACGCATCAGAAATTTAAAGCAATCTATCCCGATTTTACCCTCGCCCAGCGCCTCGTGCCGATCTTTTCTCTCTCCTAGATCATGCATAGAATCATTGAGATGAAAGGCGTAGAGATTTTCCAAACCAATTACCTGATCAAACTCTTTCAACGTCTGATTCCACGCTGAATCGGTCCGGATATCATAGCCGGCAGCAAAAATGTGGCATGTGTCCACACAGACTCCAATCGGCACCGTTTTTTTCGTTTTCTTGAGGATATAGGAGAGCTCTTCAAAGCGCCATCCCACACACGATCCCTGCCCCGCTGTTGTTTCGATAAGAAGTCGTAATGAATCGTCTACTAGCAGATCTTCCATCCTGAGGAGAGTCTCGACAATCCGATCGAGGCAATTTTCTACCGTATCGTGTAGGGCTGCACCTGGATGGAAGTTGAGATAGGTCACCCCCAGATCGAGACACCGCTCGATTTCGTCGCGGAAAGCCTCTACACTCTTTACATGGACGTCGGGTTTGGGTGAGCCGAGATTGATAAGATATCCTGCATGACTCATTACCTTTCGCATATGTGTTTCGCGCAAAGTTTTTTCATACTGCTCGATCACATCTTCATTTAATGCTTTCCCTCTCCACTGTTTTTGGTTGGCTGTGAAGAGTTGGATTGTGGTTGCTCCGATCGAGTGCCCCTCTAACAGAGCATTTGAAGGCCCCCCTTGTGCCGAGCAGTGCGCCCCTATGAGCAAATTTTTTGAGGGAACTTTTTTCATTTTGCGTGTCAAATTTACCATGACTATCTATTATTGCCAACAAGATGTCTGACTCAAAAAAAACGATAGCCTCTTCTGCCCGCCGTTTTTTCTCAGGGACGAGTGTAAGCCGGCTCACCGGCCTTGGTCGGGAGGTGAGCATGGCGGCGGTTTTTGGTACCATGCCAGCAGTCGCTGCTTTTTGGATGGCATTCCGCTTTGCGCATCTGCTCCGCCGTCTCTTTGGAGAGGGGGCATTGCATACCGCTTTCATCCCTCACTTTGAGCATTTACGCAAGCAGGATCCCACAAAGAGCATCCGTTTTTTTTATGATCTTTCAGTGGGACTCTCTCTTATCCTCCTTGGAATAGTGGTGGTTGCGGAGGCTGTGTTAGGTGGTTTTCTTTTATGGGGGAATCCCTCTTTTGGCAACCGTGAAGTGCTGCAACTCACTATGATCCTCTTGCCGGCTATCCTCTTTATCTGTCTCTTTTCTCTAAACACCTCGTTTCTTAACTGTGAGCACTCCTATTTTTTGCCGAGCGTTGCCCCCGCACTCTTCAATCTTTTGTGGATCGGCGCTCTTTTTCTCGTGTGGAAGATGGAGCCCACTTTGGCTATCCGAAAACTCGCGATGATGATAGTAGCTGCTTTTGCTATCCAGTGGCTCATCACCCTGCCTCGCGTCTACAGATTAATGGGAAAACATCGGGTCGATGCAATACCGCCACTTTTTGGCCGGGAAATGCTCAAAATTCTTCGCCCCTTTCTTTTGGGAATGCTAGGCGTCGCAGCTATGCAGATCAATAGCGCCTTCGATGTGATCTACGCAAGGGCTGCTAGTATGGAGGGCCCCGCCTACCTTTGGTATGCACTACGCCTCCAGCAACTCCCACTCGCTCTTTTTGGTGTCGGACTCGCGGCCGCTCTTTTACCTCCGATCTCCCGGGCAATCGAAAGACGAGCTTATGGGGAATACCACAACTTCTTGAACTATGCTGTGCATAAAGCGCTTGTCTGGATGATCCCCTCCACAGCAGCGATCTTGGCCCTTGGTTTTGCAGGAGTGAACCTCGTCTACGGGCATGGCCACTTCACTCGAGAGGCTATTCTCCAAACTACCTGGTGTTTATGGGCTTATGGATTAGCGCTCGTTCCTATGACCCTTGTCATGCTTTTTGCCGCTGCCTTTTACGCGGTGAAAAACTATAAAACCCCTGCCATTTTTGCTTGCGTTTCTGTTGTGATCAACGTCAGTCTCAATGCTCTTTTTGTCTATCAGTTCCACCTAGGAGCTGTCAGTATCGCCATTGCTACAACAGTGAGTTCGACTATCAACGCGTTGCTTCTTGTGTGGATATTGACAAAGACACAGGAGATCAAGTGGACAGGAATAAGAGCTACTTCCGCTAAGCTGATACTCAGTTCTAGTGTCGCGGTGGGGATGACCTACTGGCTCTCTTGCTTTTTGCCCAACATGTCCAGAGAGTTTTGGTCACAACTCACTGTGCTTAGCGCAGAATTTGCGCTCTTTGCCGCTAGCTTCTTGCTTTGCTCTCTATTATTGAAAACGCCGATATTCGGTGAATATAAAGCTATTCCAAAAGCTGGCCAAAATCAATGACTACAAGATCGACACTCTCTGATTGCGCAACCCGCCCCCCCAGGATCAATGATCACACATCAAGCCAAATCTTGAGGTGGAATGGGTATACCAAGAGCAAAAAATAAAGATACAAATTCATGGTAGGTAAGACGTCAGATGTAGAAGATCTTCTCGCAGCCCAAAACTCAGGTTATTAGTGAATATGAGCGAAAAGAATCTTTCAAAGAAGGCGTCTCAGATGCCGTGAATTTGTATCTTTATTTTTCGCGAACGGTATTAGTTGGAGTGGGATAAGAACTCGCAGACAACCGGAATATTGATCGGAATAGGGAGCTGTCCTTCGATCTGATCGAGTTCCGGAGCCACCACAAGCTTACCTTTAAAGTCTTCCTTATACAA
>JBJXGG010000071.1:0-3045 GCA_046153495.1 Chlamydiales bacterium | reverse complement strand
ACTTAAACCACTTAGGCGAAGCAATCTTGAGTGAAGAAGAGGCAAGATCTCGTTTACAACTCTATTTAAAAGATTTGGAAAACCCTCACGTTGACTATGTCTCAATTAAGATTTCTACTCTTTACAGCCAGATCAGCATGGTGGGGTGGGATCAATCTTTGCGGATACTAGATGAGAGGCTTAGTGAGCTGTACCGCGCTAGCGGCAACACTAAGTTCATCAACTTAGATATGGAGGAATATCGCGATCTTGATCTCACTATTGCGCTTTTCAAGCAGGTGTTATCCAAACCAGAGTTTAAGCAGACGCATGCTGGGATTGTGCTGCAGAGCTATCTACCAGATGCTTATGAGAAGTTAAAGGAATTGATTGAGTGGGCAAAAAATAGGCGTGGTGCGCCGATCAAAATCCGAATTGTGAAGGGGGCAAATCTCGCTTTAGAAAAATTTGAGAGTGCACAGCGCGGCTGGCCTCTCGCGACATTTGGCGCAAAGTGTGAGAGTGATGCGCAATTAAAGAAGATGTTGGAATATGCTGTACAATATGGGGATGTCTGTCATATCGGATTGGGTAGTCATAATCTTTTCGATATCGCCTATGCTCTTATTCTCCGCGCTCAGGAGAATGCGGAAGCAACGCTCCATTTTGAGATGTTGAGTGGCATGGCAGAGCCGATCCGTCGTGTGATCCATCGGGTCGCGGGGAAATTAGTGCTCTACTCTCCAGAGGCAAAAGCAGAAAATTTTGATTATGCTATCTCGTATTTAATGCGCCGTTTGGATGAAAATGGGGGACCGGAAAACTTTTTGCGCTCTTTTTTTCATCTGGGATCAAATACTGAAGAGTGGCGCCGGCAAGTCTCTTTTTTTAAAGAGGCCTGTTTGAGAATCGACTCTTTGTCGACTAAGCCCAACAGATTAGAGAAGCGTACTCCCAAAGCGCTCTTTACAAATGAACCTGATATCGACTTTTCCCTCCAACACAACAGAGATTTTGCAAATGACATCTATGCAAGGTGGCAAAACAGAGAGCCCCCCAAAATCCCTTGTGTGATTTCAGGAAAAGAGATGCTAGGAAAATGGGAGGTGGGGATTGATCCCTCATCCCCTCATCAACCACTCTATGAATACTCTCTAGCCAATATTGAGCAGATTAGAGAGGCGTTAGTTACAGCAAAAAAACAACCCCTTATTCCTTTCCGCGAAAGGGCAAAATTATTGGCCAAAACAGCTCAACTTTTCCGAGAGAAAAAGGGAGATTTGCTAGGAGCCTTGCTGGCTGACGCAGGGAAGACTCTCAATGAGGGGAACGGAGAGGTTTCTGAAGCAATTGATTTTCTCGAATACTACCACAAAGAGGGCGCTGTCCTCTTCCAAGATCCCCACTATAAGTGGGAGCCAAAGGGGACCGTGTTAGTGGCGCCTCCTTGGAACTTTTCTCTCTCTATTCCTGTGGGGGGAATCGCCGCAGCATTGAGTGCTGGTAACAGCGTAATCTTCAAACCTCCTCCCGAAACAGTCCTGGTGGGCTGGGAACTTGTGAAACTCTTTTGGGAAGCCGGTATTTCCAAAGAGCGCCTCCAGTTTCTATGCTGCAATGACGATCCTGAAGGGAGTCATCTGATCCAACATCCCGACCTCAACCTTGTTATTCTTACAGGTGCCACTTCTACAGCAAAAGCATTCCTAAAAATGCGCCCTGGTCTCGACCTTATGGCGGAAACAGGTGGGAAAAATGCCATCATCGTAACTGCCATGGCAGATCGAGATTTGGCTATCAAAGATACTATTCATTCCGCTTTTGGCCATGCAGGACAAAAATGCAGCGCATGCAGCCTTTTGATTCTCGAAAAAGAGTTGTATCACGATGACCACTTTCTAAAACAACTAAAAGAGGCGACTAGTAGTCTTATCGTCGACTCGGTCTGGAATAAAGCTTGCTCTATTCCGCCTCTGATTCGCCCTCCTGGTGAAGATCTTAAGCGGGCTTTGACAACACTTGAAGAGGGCGAAGAGTGGCTTCTCAAACCACGCCCTCATCCCGAAAACCCCCACCTCTGGAGCCCCGGTATCAAATATCATGTAAAGCCAGGAGGATACACTCATCAGACTGAGTTTTTCGGCCCGTTGCTGGGTGTTCTTTGCGCTGAAAATCTTGAGGAAGCCATTCAGATTGCCAATGGAACCCCATACGGTCTTACCAGCGGTATTCACACGTTGGATGATCGGGAAAAAGAAGTTTGGCTCAGCAAAATCGAAGCAGGGAACCTCTACATCAATCGTACTATCACAGGAGCTATCGTAAGACGGCAACCCTTTGGAGGAGTAAAGGCAAGCTCATTTGGGCCCCACATAAAGGCGGGAGGGCCAAACTATCTCATCCATCTGGCTCGAGTAAAAGAGGTCTCTCCACCAGAAAGAAGAGCCTCTCTTCCCAAAAGAATTGCTCCTCTAATTTCTCAGATGCACCTATTCGTAAAAGAAAAGGAGCGCCCACTTTTTTTGCTGAGTCTAGAAAGCTACTCCTACTTGGCCAAAAAATTCACCTTCCCCGAAGATCCGGAGCAAATCCCTGGTGAAGAGAACCTATTCTATCACGTACCACGCAAAAAAATGACTCTGCGTATTGAAGAGGCGAACCCTGTCGACGTACTCCGTGTGGTAGCTGCCTGTCAGATCTGCAAAACACCCCTTGAAATCTCCGCCTCCAAAAAGTGGGAGCTACCCCATGTGATCGTGGAAGAAGAGAGTACATTTCTCAAACGTGTTAAAGGGCGCGTCCGTTTTCTACAACCCCCTTCTCAGGCTGCTCTCAAAGCTCTTCTGGATTATGACGCCTCTCCTGTCTATGCACACGGCCGTTTTGAAATGCTGAAATATATGAATGAAGTCTCCCTTAGCCACCAGACCCATCGTTATGGCTATATCTACTGATACCATTTATCAGAAATAAAGCTAAAGAGTTGGGTTGGATAATGCGACAGATTTGAATGATCGTTTCGAAACGCATGTTTTTACACATGAGTGAGAAACGATCATTCAAAGA
>JBJXGG010000058.1:0-8137 GCA_046153495.1 Chlamydiales bacterium | reverse complement strand
GACAGATTTGAATGATCGTTTCGAAACGCATGTTTTTACACATGAGTGAGAAACGATCATTCAAAGATGATACATTATACGGCCCTAATTTTTAACTTTATTTCTGATAAAGGGTATTACCTACCATGCCTTTGTGTCTTTATTTTTTGCTCTTGGTATTAATCTCTCTCTCATCTGAGGAATCACGCCTTTCTCTGCGACGTCAATCGCTCCTAGAATACCATTCACAAGGGCTTGCCGATTGCTATGGCCATGGCATTTTACCACGACACCATCGACTCCACATAAGAGCGCACCAGGATGCTTAGAGTAGTTAAATTTTTCATGAAGATGTGACGCGACTTTCTCAATACCTCCTGCATTGGAAAATTTCTCATGGAGATAATCAAAAAGAAAAGAGGAAATCCCCTCACACGTTTTCAGAAACACATTTCCTGTGAATCCGTCTGTGACTAATACATCGACTTTACCCAAAAATACTTCTCGTCCCTCTACATTGCCTTTGAAACGAGAGCCAAATTCCTCTTGCATCAAATGATAGGTCTCTTTGAGCTCTTTGGGCCCTTTCTGCTCTTCTGCTCCGACATTGAGAAGCCCGCAGGTGGGGTGTTCTATCTCATGCATAATCTCTCGATAGATTATACCCATATGTGCAAAAGAGACGATGTGGTGTGGTTTGGGAGTAAGATTGGCGCCAACATCGAGAACTGAGACGCCTCGCTCTCCATTGGGCATCGTAACCATCAACGCAGGACGCTCCACTAGACGAGGAAGAAGAAAAGTTGCTGTGGCCATCAAGGCCCCTGTGTTGCCCGTTGACACAAAAGCATCAAGCCTCTTCTCCTTAATCATCCCAATGCCCACATGCATAGAAGAATTCTTTTTGCGACGAAATGCCAAAAGAGGCGCCTCGTTCATCTCAATCTCTTCTTCGGCTAAAACCCACTCGATGGGATGAGTATGGTCTATACTAGATTGTACATGTGGGGTTGAGATCAAAACAAACGTATGGACATTGCCGACACGTTCAGCAACTTTTAAAACTGCCTTAAAGATGACTTCAGGAGAGCGATCACTCCCCATCAGATCAATCCCTATACGCATTACTCGGCACTCTCTTTTCTGAGTACAGCACGGCTGTTATATTGTCCACAAGCTGGACAAATCCTGTGAGGAAGGCGCGCACTTCCACAATTTGCACATGCCTCTACTGTTTTCGGATCCTTTGCGTGGTGGGAACGGCGATGCCGTTTGCGCCGATTTGATGTTCTATTACGTGGTACCGCCATTGTTCTCTCCTATTAGTTCCTTGAAAGGACAGTGTGTATACTTATCCTTTGATAAATATTTTTTTAATTCATTCCGTTCTGGACAATTCCCTTTCTGACATTCTGCCGTATGGGGAATCTCTAACAAAATCGCCTCTCTCAAAATGTCGGTAAAATAGAACACTCCACCCCGAACATCTCGCACTTTTTCCAAATGAGTCACCTCTGGAATCTGCAGGACAACTTCGACTGGAGCATTGCAAATCGCACAGAGAATGGTCGCTTTTGTACAGACAGAAAACGTAAAAATAAAAGAATCTCCCGTCACAAAAGCGTGCCCTTCCAGCTGAACAGGATGCAAAAAAGAGAACTCTCTCTCCTCGACACCCAAGAAGGCCGGAGACAAACTCTCCTTGAGCTCCTCCTTTTCTCCCTCTTGCAACCGATCTACATATATCTTAAACGTATCGTCCATAAATCCAAAAAATCTGCCCCATCTTACAGGAAACTCGTCTTTTAGAGCTAGAGAAAATTTGGGTGGAAAAGAAGCTTTCATTTCTATATAGTACTGCGCAAATAGAAAAAAAAATTAGGAATAGAACAGCGATGTTTTTCCCAGAAATCAGTATCACAATGGAACGGGTTTAAATTTTTTATACAAACTGAAGATGACGATGCTATACCCATTCCACCTCAAGATTTGGTTTTCGGCAACGCGACAGTTCACGCGATTGATTGATCGTAAGAGGCCCAATATTAGACATATGGAGTCTTTTACGATCAATCAATCACGGGACTTTGGTGCAGCCGAAATCCCAAATCTTGAGGTAGAATGGGTATAACTGCTATCGACAAAAAAATAAATGATACCTCTTTGATTATGAAAGCTTTTCTGTTCCTGTGGGAATCAAGGGACATTCAATGGATAATGACATTTTACTCAATATTGAGTCTAAAGAGATAAGGTATGCACACCTAAAAAATGGACAACTCTCCGATCTTATTATAGAGCGTAAAAAGACGCGCCAGATCACCGGTAATATATACCGTGGACGCGTTACAAATATTCTTCACAATATCCAATCTGCCTTCATTGATATTCAAGAGGGAGAAAATGGTTTTATCCATATGTCAGATATTATTGAGAATACGAAGAAGTTCGAACAGTATTTTGATATGGACTTCGAGTTAGAAGAGAGCGAAGCGACACCTAAGACACAACTGCCTGTAGCGATTGAGGATCACTTGAAGATCGATCAGCCCGTACTAGTACAGGTCGTCAAAGAGCCGATCGGCTCTAAGGGCGCAAGGCTTACGTCAAACGTCTCTATTGCAGGACGCTATCTTGTGCTCCTCCCTAACTCTCCGCATCGTGGAGTTTCTCGGAAAATCGAAGATCGAGGCGCCCGTGAACGATTGAAGAAATTGATCCGCGCATTCGAAATGCCTCAAGAGATGGGATTGATCTGCCGTACAGCCTGCATTCATGCTACAACGGACATGTTAGTCGATGAGGCTCATGAACTACTCGATACGTGGAATACCGTCATGGAACGATTCAATAACTCTACATCTGCCCTGCTTTTAGAAGAGTCGGATCTGATTAAACGCGCTCTTTTCACGTGTATCGACCGCCGTTTTGATCGTCTTTTAATCGACGACTACAGCGTGTTTCAGCAATGCAAAAATCTTTATAACAAAAGATTTAGCAAAGAACATCCTCTACGCATCGAATACTATCGCGATAAAGTTCCGATGTTCGAACGTTTTAATGTAGAGCGCGAGATTGAGAAAGCCACGCGGCGTAAAGTGTGGCTCGCGTGTGGAGGCTATCTTTTTTTTGACCGAACAGAGGCGATGCATACAATCGATGTGAATTCGGGCCGCTCTAACAACACCGAGAAGAACGTGGAAGAGACATTGATGCATATCAATCTAGAAGCTGCCCAAGAGATTGCAAGACAACTACGCATCCGCAATATTGGCGGTCTTGTCATCATCGACTTTATCGATATGCGCTTCCGCAAAAACCAAAGAAAAGTGATGGAGCGCCTCAAGGAGTGCATGAAAGAGGATCCTGCCAAAGGCACCATACTGAACATGAGCGATTTTGGTCTCGTAGAGTTAACAAGACAACGGAGTCGGGAATCTCTCATGCAGACCCTTTTTACAGCCTGTCCCTATTGCACAGGAAGCGGGCTTGTAAAAACTCACGAGAGCGTCTTGATTGAAATGGAGCGCGCCTTGAAAAAAGCAATCGAACTTTTTGAGCAGTTTGGAATCAAAATCACTTGTCATCCCCTTTTATTGCGCTATCTCAAAGAGGGAGGAGAGATAGAGTATCTGCAGAAGCTCGCTAAATCTCTCAAAGCAAAATTAGAATTTGCCAGTTCCGACACTTTGCATGTTAATGATTTTACATTATACTCCACTGTTTCTAAACAAATTATAGAGATTTAATATGTTATTCCCCGAGTTACTACAACAAGAGTTAGACAAGAAGCACATTCCAAAGGAGGCTTATGACATCTTTTCTGTGATGTATGAGGCGTATCGTATCTCTGTAGAAAAAGAGGGAATGGATATCAGGGATCATCAAGAGATCTTCCAGAGATTTCTCCGTCTCGCGAAGGGGCAATTTATTAATCGCTATCAATTCGAGCCTTATCACAAAAGGATAGTTGCACCTGTGAATTATTTTCAGTTTGGCATCGACCTTTTCTATCATCTTGTCGACAGAAAGAATTCCCTGCTGCTTCATCTTGAAAACGTTAAAAAGATGGTCGCACAGATCGATAAGGGAGAAAATGTGGTTCTTTTGGCGAATCACCAGACAGAAGTAGATCCTCAACTCATCAATATTGTCTTAGAGAAGAGTTATTCTCAATTTGCTGCCGAAATGATTTTTATAGCTGGTGATCGGGTGATTTCCGATCCGATCGCTATCCCCTTGAGTATGGGAACCAACTTACTCTGTATCTATTCAAAGAGACATATTAATAATCATCCTGAGAAAAAAGAGGAAAAACTAACACATAACCAAAAGACCATGCAAAAGATGTGTGAACTTTTGACTGAGGGGGGAAAAGCGATTTACATGGCACCCAGTGGCGGGCGCGATCGCCGGGGAAGTGATGGAGAGATCCAAATCGCCCCTTTTGATCCTCAGAGCATAGAGATGTTCCGTCTGATGGCACACAAAGCTAAAACACCAACGCACTTTTATCCCCTTGCCTTAAATACCTATGACATTCTTCCCCCTCCTGATTACGTCAAATCAGATTTAGGCGAGAGGCGCACTCCGACATTTGGCACAGCCCATTTTGCTTTTGGAGAGGAGGTTGATATGGACAATTTCCCTGGATCTGATTTGAAGGATCGGCATGAAAAACGGATAGCCCGAGCTGAATACATCTGGGGCTTAGTCAAACAATACTACCATGAGTTCCTATGAAATTCCTTGCTGTATCTCTGCTGAGTTCTTCTCTTCTTTTTGGGGTAGAGCGTGTAGAAGACAAATGCGCTCTTGAGATCGTCACGCCCTCGTTGCAAGAGAGAGAGACACGTAAATTGCGCCTCGATAACGGCCTCGAGATGATCCTGATTTCAGACCCCCGCACCACGACTTCAGGGGCAGCGCTGAGCGTAGAAGTAGGGAGCTGGGATGATCCGAAAGAACGTCCAGGCATGGCTCATTTTGTAGAACACCTCCTCTTTTTGGGGACAGAAAAATATCCCGAAGAGGAGGGTTATACACGTTATCTTGATGAACACGGCGGAGTGCGCAACGCTTTTACTATGTCGGATCGCACGTGTTACATGTTTTCTGTGAATAACAACGGATTTTTAGAAGCCCTCGACCGATTTGGACACTTCTTTATCTCTCCTCTTTTTTCCCCCTCCGGTGTAGAGCGAGAGTGTAAAGCGATCCACCAAGAGTATTGCAAAGATATCCCCCTCGATCCTTGGCGCTCATTATACGTCAAAAAAGAGTTGGCAAATGTCGAGCACCCTTTCCACTCCTTTTGCATTGGAAATATTGAGACGTTAGCTAAAATCTCCCAAGAGGAATTAAAAGAGTGGTACAAAAAGCACTATAGCGCCGATGTGATGCATCTCGTTCTTTATTCCGCTCTTTCATTAGATATGATGGAAGAGGAAGCTACTGCTCTTTTTTCCCAAGTAAGACAGATAGAGCGAGAAAAAGAAGAGCTCACAGCTTCTATCTTCCCTCCTGACTACAAGCCAACTTTAGTTGCGCTTACTCCTCTGCAAGAGATACAACAACTGGAACTTTCTTGGGAAATATCTGCAGATTTCGGTAAAGATCGTGATTCTCATGTCGATAAATTACTCAGTTACGTTTTGGGTCATGAGGGAGAGACCAGTCTTCTGGCACAATTAAAAAGGGAACATTTGGCTGATGGGTTGGCTGCAGGATTGATACAGGCTGGTAAAGATCAGGGAGTTATGACAATCAACATACAACTCACAAGGGAAGGTGTGGAGAGATATGAAGAGGTGATTGCCCGTTGCTGGCAAGCATTGGCTAACTTCCGTCAGAGCAATATTCCCCGTTTTATTTTTGATGAAGTAGTACAAATAAAAGAGCTGGAATATAGCTATCAATCACGCGAAGAGATCTTTGAATTTGTCGCGGAGTATGCGGTCCGGATGGCGGATGAGCCATTGGAAACTTTTCCGAGAAAGTCTCTGATTCCCTCAATTTATGCACCTGAAAAGGTGGAGCTTATGTTAGCACAACTTATACCCCAGAGGTGTCTATACACACTGATAGCCCCTGCAGCCATTAACCCCTTTCCCACGAACAAATGCGAGCGCTGGTTAGGAGCCCATTATTCCATCCATCCCATTTCTCCCGAAAAGATCTCCTTGTGGAGTTCTGCTACCCCTCATCAAGAGATCTCTATCCCTGCTCCGAACAAATTCTTACCCACCCATCTTCACCTCCCCGACACGGTAGAGGCAAAGGGATTACTCCCCCAGACTGAAATTGTCCTGGATAGCTTGCAAGGGAAAGTCTACTGCTGTAAAGATGACCGTTTCTTCGTGCCAAAGGTCTCCTGGCATTTCACCATCAAAACCCCTGAAATTCTAGACAACAAACCCAACAGTAAAGTGCTGGCCGATATCTATTGCATGGCTGTGAACCAATCCCTCAACTCTCTTGCCTATAATGCTCAGCTCGGTGGTCTAAGTTTCAGCCTCGTCCCCGATCGGGACTGCCTAACGCTCTCAATCCAAGGCTATGAAGACAAGGCAGCGACATTTTTGCAAGAGGTACTCCGTGCCTGCAAAACGGTTGAACCTACTGTACAACAATTTCATCTCTACAAAGATTTAACAGGGCGTACCTACCGTGTCTCTTCCAACACAAGCGCCATCAAACAAGGAGCGGAAGTACTTTGGGACATTATCTATGCTGACTACTGCGGCGTGAACCAAAAAAATGCGGTGCTCCATGAGGTCACGTATGGCGATCTAAAGAAGTTCCAAAAAAATCTTTTCCAAAGAGCCTATGTAGAAGGAACGCTTTATGGAAACCATTCCTTGAATGAGGGTAAGGAGATCGCCACTATGGTGATCAAAGAATTGGGAGCAAAAGCTTTCCCTCCGCATCTCCACAAACGACTTCTGACCGCCTCTCTTCCCGAACACCTCCACCCCTCGTATCTTGTAGAAAAAAGCATACAACCAGCCAACGCTCTGATTTTAACAGCCGACTGTGGGAAATTCTCTTTTGAAAGAAGAGCAGCCCTCGACATCTTGTCCAAAGGGCTACAAGAACCATTTTTCTCCGAACTGCGGACCAAACAGCAGACGGCCTACCTTGTGACAAATTGGGCACAGGAGATTGAGAGACATCTCTACGCCTTTTTTGCCATCCAATCGAGCTCTCATGAAACACGAGACCTTTTGGCCCGTTTTGAACTTTTTTTGGAGACAAACCTACAACATCTTGCAGACGAAACGATTCCTGAAGAGCGATTTGAGGCAATCCGCTCGAGTCTTGTGCACAAACTAGAAGAGCCGGCCGAAAATCCTCAAAAAATGGGTATTTTGATCCACTCTTTGGCCTTTGATTACGACGGCGATTTTTCCTGGCTCGATAAAAGACAAGAGGCCCTTGCACAACTCTCTTATCCAGAATTTCTCCAAATAGCCTCAGAATTTTTAGGAAAAGAGAACCACCGTAGATTAGCGATTTGTATCGATGGGGTTTTACCGGAAACTCAAAAGTTTCAATATAATTTAATTCAAGTCGCAGAAGCATTCAAAAAAGAAATTGAGTACCAAGCACGATGAGACTGTCTAAATATTTTTTTCGCACCCTAAAAGATGCCCCACACGATGCCGATATCCCTTCACATCAACTCCTAGAAAGAGGAGGATATGTGCAACGCCTTGCTCGTGGACACTACATCTACTCTCCCCTTATGCAACGGGTTTTTAATAAACTCTGCCGAATTATCCGAGAGGAGATGGAAAAAGCAGGGGCAATTGAGCTCACTCTGCCTCTAGTACACCCCGCCTCTATTTGGCAAGCATCGGGACGTTGGGAAGATTACAAAGCAGAAAATCTTCTCTTTATCATCCAAGACAGAGAAGACAACTTGGCCTGCTTGGCACCTACGCATGAAGAGGCTATTGTGACGCTTGTCGCAAGCTGGGTGAATAGCTACAAACAGATCCCGCTGAATCTCTATCAAATCGGGACCAAATTCCGCGATGAAATCCGTCCCCGTTTTGGGCTGATCCGAAGCAAAGAGTTTTTGATGAAAGATGGCTATTCTTTTGCTGCAGACGCTGCAGGGATGGAAAAACAATATACATTGATGCGCGATGCC
>JBJXGG010000028.1:0-10743 GCA_046153495.1 Chlamydiales bacterium | reverse complement strand
TTTGGCCGTGGACCGAGAATTTTGCTAGGCATTAGATGAGATATAGAAACTTTTATCAATATTCTCTGATCTTTTTTGCCCTCCTCGTGATTTTTGCGGTGGGTATTTTTGTGTATAAGGAGATTTTTCCCCAGTACAAAAAATACCAGTATGTCTACAAAGATGTGGAAAAATTCCGCTCCTCCATCACAGGAGAGAGACCAACCCCTTTTGATTTGGGGATCAAGCAAATATTGATACCAGATCCTGAAAATGGACCTGAGCTGATCGATCGATGTACCTCTTGCCATTTGGCCATGAATCTCCCCCACTTTTCCCCCACGCGTGTTGCCTTGGATGTGAATGATAATCCTATTATTGACGCCGATGCGAGACCCGTTTTGGAACCCAATCCTGATTATATATGGGAGCAGATAGATGCAAAAATTGCAGCCCTCACTCATACAAGCAAAAGGAAAGCGGAGAAGCTTGCCTCTCTTAAAAACATGGAAGTAGAGGGGCGCGTCATAGATGTGCAAAAGGTGTTGATGATGCATCCCCTGATTGGGGCGGAGACCACCCCATTCCAGTATCATCCTATGGAAGATTATGGCTGTACCTCTTGTCATAGTGGGAACGGGCGCGCTCTTGTTGTAGATAGGGCGCATGGTCCAGTCTATGATGAGATGTATGAGGCAGCGGATCGAGGACCACAGCCTGAGTTTTTAGAAAAAGATCCCCTCAACGATCCAAAATTTGCGCGCATGTACAATAGTAAACCAGGGCATCAGCTCATTTTCCAAACTACCCCTCTGTTGATAGGCCCTCTGATGGAAGCCAAATGTATGCAGTGCCATCACTCCTCAAAAGGGGAGTGGCAAACTGCGATGAACAAGATTGTTACTTTTGAGAGTAGAGAAAGAGAAAAAATAAAAACTCTGGAAGAGGGAAGTGCGCATCAGCATGCCGCTCTGGCCGCCCTTTTAAATTTGGGGCGATTGACGCAGCAAGAAGGGATAGAGAAAACACAAGAGAGGTTAAAGAGACAGTTACAAGACTATAGCAACCTTCCCACTCAGATCGACGCGTATGAAGGGCAAATAGCCTTTTTGAATAGGAATGCGGAGGAGGGTGAGATAGCGACGGCTCTCTTGAAACAAACAGCTATCATTGCAGGCGATCAGGCAGAAGAGCTATTGCTTGCAGCAAGTAAGGCAAAAGATGAGAATGAGACAGCAGCCATTGCACAAGAGTTCTTTGAGAAACATTCAGACATGTTAGCGGTACATAGGGAAAGGAGAGAGCAAGCTCTGCATCTTTTTACCACAGCAAAGGAACCCTTGATGGTTGCTGGGCAGGATGAGGGTGTGGTCGCCCTTTTCGAATCGGAAGTAGACCGGCTAACCACGAATTATCAGAGAGGAAAAGAGCTATATGTTTCCCAAGCCTGTTATGCGTGCCACCGTATCGCCGGATTTTCTCGTTCAAGCGTAGGCCCTGAGCTAACACGTGTGGGATTAAACTATCCTTGGTTTGTGAAAGAGTCAATCACTTGGCCCCAGGCCGATCTTCCCTCTTCCACGATGCCGAATTTTCATCTCGATCATGAGGAGCTACAAGATCTGATGACCTTCTTAATGGCGCAAACAGGCAAAAGCAAGGCAATTTCTGAGGTGGATGATAAAATTGCACTCCAACAGTGGGAAGCAGGAGAGAAACTCTTTTACGAAAATCCAATACCTCCGACAGATATCCAAAACCTCCACTATGGGATGATGGTCTATGCGACAGAGGGATGTGCCTCTTGCCATAAATTAGAAGGGTTTACATCACAAGTGGAGATAAAGTCTGGTAATGAAGAGTGGTTTTTTACTACCTTTTCCGAGAGAATGTTGGGTTCTAAGTTAGCAGAGGTAGTGGTAAATCAAGGGGAAGAGATTGATCTCAAAATCACCACCGCTAAAGAGCCGCAAATATTAGAGGAGTTGGAGCAAAAGTATCCAGGGCTAGTTTTTGGCTTTTATCCGAATTTCAAATATGCAAGTAGAGCACACAATCATCGATATAAAGGAAAAGAGCTCGATAGGTATCAAGAACGGTTGCATAAAGTACTGATGGTCTACATCCAGCAATATGGTTTAGGGCGTGATATTGCGCCACCTCTTAATTGGTCTGGTGTCTATCGTGATAATGCTTGGCTTATGGGCCACTTCCATAATCCTGCAGCGTATACTGCACGCTCCCTCATGCCTGTAATGCCCTTTGATGACACGAAATTTTATGCTCTCAATTACATGTTGCATGTTTTAGGCAAACAGAACAGGGTTAAATTCCAATCTTTGTGGGCGGAAAAAGGCTTTAGCCCTCCCCAAGCCTTCCAGCTGCTCTGTGCCACCTGCCATGGAGAGCAGAGACAAGGTAACGGCATTATTGCGCAGTGGTTGTACCCTATTCCGAAAAATTTGAAAGACCCCATTTTTTTACGTAATCTTACAAAAGAGAGGGCGATCGATTCGATTACACACGGAGTCGATGGCACGCCAATGCCTCCTTGGGGCGAAGCGGTTCATCCTGTTTTGACACATACACAGATTGTGCAGCTGGTGGATTGGCTTTATCAAGGGCTTCCCGAACAACCACGCGTAGGAATAAAAGAAGATTACGGCAAGTGGAGATATAGCCCAAAAAACATTGTCGAAGAGATGGTAAAAGAAAATGAGCTCCTTGCACCTTTGCCTTCAAACGGCGCTAGTGCAGCAGAGATGGCTCTTGACTATTTTGAAACCCGCCCAAATCCAGTGGTCGGATCTGATAAGGAGCTCTACTATATTCGTGATATATACTACACAAGGCAGAATCTTGATGAGATTCGGCCTTACTACAATGTCAATTGCGCCGTTTGTCATGGAAAAGAGGGAACAGGAGCCGGTTTGCGAGCGACCTCTATGGCCGAAGCCAAACCCAGAATGTTCACAAACCTACCATGGATACAGACAAGAGATGATTTACGGCTTCTACGTTCGATCAAATATGGCGTTCCCGGGACAGCAATGACTCCCTGGGGTGATCAAAGTACAGCAAAACAAAGAATGCAGCTCACACTTTTGATCCGCTCTTTTACGCGCGCCGCGATCCAAAAAGAGAAATTAGAGCGTGTGTTGTTTGCCATTTTTGATGAACGTATCATCGCCTTGGAAGAAGAAAGAATCCCAAATTATCGCCTTCTAGAAAAGATGCAAGAAAAATATAAAGCTCTTGAAGAAAAAAGTTTACAAGAAGCAGCGCCAATGATTTACCAAGATCTTTTTGCTGCAAAAAAAGAGATGAGCGAGAAAAGAAGCATCGATCAAGAATATCTTGGTCAAATAGCCAAGTTACGCGAGATGCGCGAAATTTTCTTACACATAGGTTCTCTCATCATCGCGAAAGGAGTTCCAGAGACGGTCATAACAAGCTTCTATTCTTTTATAAAGCAGTTTATGAGTAACGATCCAAAGGCAACCATCGACCCTGTTTTCCATTATTTAGATGAGAGGATCGCTGCGTATCAAAAGGAGTTGGATGAGATGGATATCAGCGCCAAAGCGCCTTTGGAAGACAAAGAAGTGCAAGCCATCATTACGGAGCAATCCAGCTTTATCGATCTTCGCAGCAAGATTGTACAGCAGTTAGTGCAAGCAAGGCATATCCTAGAGCAATTTTCTAGAAAACTTTGACAAAAACATTTCCCTAAAATATCTTAACAGAAAATTATTATACTCTGGTGGTCTATGAAGGTTTTTCTGTTATTCATCTTGCTATTTTCCGTGGGATTTGCGCAGTCCCGATTTGTAAAAACAAATGATCCGAATAATCCGACAGTAGAACATGTGCACTGCGTAACGATGCCGAAAGGGGGAACTCATCTCCTTATCTCCTTAATGGAGAGAATAGCCAAGGAACTCGGTGTTGATGTCTCAAGTACACATAAGAATGCGTTATATACAAATACACATACAATGAACATCTCAAAGAATCCCCAAAACTTTACGGCCCCACGAAAAATCATTTTGATTCGAGATCCTCGCGATGCAACTGTCTCGGCTATCGATCGAATGAATAAAGTTGTAGAATCTGGAGAGATGGATAATACATGGTATTTGAGAAACTGGCCCAGGTTAACTTATCAGCAAAAAATCTATACCTTTCTCTATGAACCTCACGCTCGTGGATTGCATGCCTTTGAATGGATGACGATAGAAAAGGTCTATTTCGGTAATCCCGAATATCTGATGGTTCGATTTGAAGATTTGGTAGGGGCAAAGGGAGGTGGAAGTGATGAGAGACAACTCTTTGCTATTCAGAGCGTATTGGACTACATGAGGATTAATTTTAGCAATGAAACTGTCAAAAAAATAGCGTCAGAGATTTGGGGACCTCACTATTATACTTTCAATAAGGGTGTGATTGGGAGATATAAGATTATGCTCACAGAACCCGCTGTGAAGCAGATGATCAACGATCGTTTAGGAGAAATGATCATCCGATTTGGCTATGCAAAAGATTTAAATTGGTAACTCATACCATTCACAAAAAATAAAGACACAAATTCATGACGTTTTAGATGCGATGAATTTGTGTCTTTATTTTTCGCGAATGGTATCATCTAATTTGTACAATTTTGAGTCGATTCTGTTATAGTTTTTCGCATGCAAGACGCTGTTGTATATGATGACCGCCCCGCAAAGCAAATGCTCTATCCAGCTTTGCTCTTTCTGTTAGTAGGGCTGCTTGTGGCTATCTATATCTCGATCAATGGTTTTTTGATCCCAGACTATTTTTCGGGCGAATATATTCATTTTGGTCGTATTCGACCTGTGCATGTGGGAACAGTGACGCTTTTGTGGTTGCTCTCCGCTGATATGGGATTAGTCTACTATTTTGTCCCCCGATTGTGTGGTGTTAGCTTATGGAGCTATCGATTAGCGACTGTCACAAGCGTGATATGGTGGATCAGCTTGATCATAGGGACTTTCTCTTTTCCCTTTGGGACAAATTTTGGTTGGGAGTATGCAGAACTGCCTATGATGGTCGGCCGTTTTTTGCCGATCAAATTGCTTGTCTTTATTGCCTGGGCTCTATTTTCTATAAATCTTTTCATGACAATATTCCAAAGAAGACACAAAAAGATGTATGTCTCCCTTTGGTATGTGATGGCAACTCTGATCTGGACAACAGTTGTCTATTTTGTGGGCAACTTTCTGATTGAATGGGTGCCTCAAGGAATCTCTCGGGTCAACACAAGTTTTTTCTATGTGCATAACTTGGTCGGATTGATTTTCACCCCTCTAGGGCTTGCTACAGCCTACTATTTTATTCCGAAAATTACCATGACACCTCTCTATAGCCACTCCTTATCAATGGTGGGGTTTTGGTCTATCGCCTTTGTCTATGCATGGATTGGCGCACACCATATGTTGCATGGTCCTGAATCTCAATGGCTCCAAACAACTAGCATTATCTTTTCTATTTGGCTTATCATTCCCGTTTGGACGGTGGTAACAAACTTTGTTGGGACTCTGAAAGGGAACTGGAAGGCGTATAGTGAAAACGTAGGGCTCCGGTTTTTGACTGTGGGAGTTGCTTTTTATTTGATTGTTTGTCTGCAAGGCTCTTTGCAATCGTTGCGCAACGTGAATGAGGTGATCTCAAAGACGGATTGGATCATTGGGCATGCACATATGTCGCTGCTTGGTACATTTACTTTTTTTGCGATAGGAGGCATCTACTACACGATACCACGCATCATGAAAAAGCCGCTGTGGTCAGATAGGCTGGCCGAGTGGCATTTTGCTTTAGCATTGTCGGGATCTGTTTTGATGTTTGTGGTGTTGTGGATGGGCGGATTTGTGCAAGGGCTGCAGTGGGCCAATTGGGGGACAGGTAGCACGTATGCACAATTCCACGACAATTTGAGTCAACTTCCCTTTCTCAAAACAGTCGAAAATATGTGGTGGTGGTGGTTCTGGAGAACGATCAGCGGAGTGATGATTTTCACAGGTTGCGCTCTCTTTGTCTTTAATATCTTCAATACGATCATTCTGGAAAAGAGAGTGGAGGTATGAAGGGAATACACCGTTTAGAATGGTCTGCCATCTGGACTATCCTTGGTATCCTCCTCCTCTTTTCCATTGCTATTGTTGTTACTCTTTGCGCACCTCAATATATCGATCCTAGTTGGAAGCAAGCTTCGAGTGTCTATCAGGTGCAGATGTATGATGTCTCCGATCCCAATGTCTATCTCAGTACCTCAAATCCCAGAGGCTGGGGGCTACAATATGTCTATCATTTGAAAAGCGGCTTTACATTACAAGCTTTTCAGGAAAGTGCTGTTGTACGCATTTTGACTTCCGAAGAATTGGAAAAATTTGTCACCCGTGTTGGAGATCCGCAAGTGAAGCTAACGAGTCGAGTCTTACTCTTACGGAGACCGGCCAAAGAGGCTGCAGCAGCAGAACAAAAAAGGCTGCAGCAGAGTTGGGGTGCGGGAGAACTTTCTCCCCATTTTGACATCTATGAGATCTATGATCCGCAAAAGAGTGAAGCGTTTGCGGTGACAGAGACGGATGGGATTGTGGAGAATTGGATTGAAAAGGATTTCGTATTGGTAGGAGAAAAAGTACCCTATTTCACAGATAGGGGCACTATTTATGTTAACAATCCAAAAGAATATAGGGTTGTGAAAAGCCATTATCAGGGACAGGCACACTGGTTATATGATGAGAATGGTGAACCCCTGCAGAGTGTCGAAGAGTTAAAAGAGGGAAAGCTGCGTTTTCTCTCGCGTCAATCTTTGATCTCGATAGGAGAGGATATCTATCGCACGGAAGGGTGCTGGTATTGCCATACAGATCAGACTCGTACGCTTGTCCAAGATACAGTTTTGAACGGTTCTGCAGAGTTTCCCGCTCCTCCCTCATCTGCTAATGAATATATCTACCAGAAAGTCACCTTCCCTGGAACGAGACGTATAGGTCCTGATCTCTCCCGCGTGGGGATCAAAAGACCACACCGGGACTGGCATATTTCGCATTTCTGGTCCCCTAAATCAGAGAGTAAGGGGAGCATTATGCCTGCATTTGGACATTTTTTTGATAACAATCCGACAGGGTCAGCGCAAAGCCCCTATGGACTGCCTAACTATAAGTTTGAGGCTATTTTCCAATATCTGATGACAAAGGGAACGCGCATTACCCCTCCCACGCAGGCTTGGTGGCTCGGTAAAGACCCGATTCAAACAATCGATATCATCGAAGGAAAAAATGGACGGTAAAGGCGTGATTGGGTTTGTACTGCACTATGCGCTCTTGTTTGCACTGTTTGGAAGCGCACTGATCGCTTTTTGTTATTTGTGGGCCAAAAAGCGTCTACAGATCGATGAAGAGGCAAAATATATAGTTTTTGAGGATGACAGTGAGTGATGAAGTCCCCCCTTCACAAGAGAACAAAATTCCTAAATTTCTCCACATAATCTATATCGCTGTGCTCCTTTGGGGATTAATCGCTTTTTATCTTTATTGGAATGGTTCCCACGGCTTTTTGGATCGAGGGTATTGGAAACCGCTGCAAAAGGCAGCTGAGACGACCTTTCCTTTTGAAAAGGCACAACACTTTTTAGAAACCTGAGTGTTGGGTTGTTCTTCCTCGTAATCAGAGGAGTTTTCTGAGATGATCTTGCAATTTTTTGCGAAGATCATAGCCGAAGGCGCTATTATCGAGCAGCCAGAAAACTCCCTGAGGATGAGGGAGAAGAACCCAAAACTCAGGTTAGAAGAGAAGCTATCAAGAGAGTATCAATCTCCCTTCAATGGCATTATCTCCTAATGGACAAGGAGCGGAGCTTTCCAAAAAGCAATATGCCCTCAAAGAGCACGATGAGGGGGCCTGCCAAGAGAAGCTGAGAGAGCACGTCTGGCGGCGTAAAGATGGCCGCCAAAATAAAAATCCCCACAACCACATAGCGGCGTCCCTTAGCAAGGTGATACGGCTTTACAATATTAAAGTACACAAGCACAAACAATAAAGCAAAGCATTCGAAACTCAATCCATGAGCCAACAGTAGCCCTAAGGTGAAATCCAGAGTCTGGGCTAATGCCCAACTCGGGTGGCCGATAGTGGTGAACTCTTGAAAGAAACGTGTGACTAATGGAAGCGTAATAAAATAGCCAAAGCTCATTCCTCCTAAGAGAAAGAGCAGAAAGAGCGGTAAGCATAGCCACAAAATACGTTTCTCACGTGGGTAAAGGGCTGGAAGGCAAAAACGGGCAATGAGCAAAAGCCAAATCGGAGAGGTTCCTAAAAAGCCTGTCCAAAAAGAGAGTTTCAATGAAGAGAGAAAACCCTCTAATGGACTTAGTAAAAGAAAAGGGGTGGAGGGGATCAAGTAATCTAAGCTGCCGCCAACAGCGATCACATACCCCTTTTCTTGCAAAGTAGCTCCATTCGCCGAAAGAATGGTCGCTTGAGGGGGAGGGGTATACAAGCCCTCTTTTTTTGCGGTGACCCGTTGATACAAGAGCGGGGCATAAGAGAAAGAAGACTCTTTTTTTTGTAATGGGGAAAAGAGGAGCCGAAAGAGCAGATCTTGGCAAAAAAAAGCTAAAATGAATCCGAGGAACAAGGTAAAGGCAATAGCAAACAGCGTTTGCCGCAACGCCTCAACGTGACCCCAAAAGGAATCACTTCTCATCTTTCTCTATCTGTTTGATCTCTTCATCAAGGCCTTGTGAGGCTTTCTTAAACTCGCGCAATCCTTTGCCAAGATTGCGTGCGAGCTCAGGAAGACGTCTGCCTCCAAAAAGAACAAGCACCACGATCAAGATAACAATGAGCTCCCATCCGCCTATCATTTATAGAGCCATCTGTTTGAGTCTCTCTCCTAGCAAAGAGAGCTCATTTTTGAATTTGTGCAACTCTTCTTTCGCTTTAGAATTTTTTTCTAGCTCTGGTAGACGAGCTGCAAAATGGCGAAGTAAGTTGATCGTGTTCGCAGGATCGGAAAGAAAACTAAACTCCTCTCCGTCGATGCGGCGGATACGATTTAAAAAGGCACATTCATCCCCTTGCGTAACAAGATCAGAAGTGATGATATTTATAAATTCTCCCCGTTCGTAGACCTCTTTCGCTAACCGAGAAGGTATCGTGAAAGTTTTGATGCATTCCTCAAGAATCTCACGATGCTTCTCATTAGGGATCTGCCCCTTGATTTGCCCCGTCAAAAGGGTCTCGAAAAGAAAGTTTGCCAACTCTTGATTTTGATTGGTGCAGTTTAGAATGACATTCTGCAGTTCACGGAATGTCGACCGAGAAATTTTCATCGCAAAAATGCGACGTAAATTTCCTTCGAATAACATGAGAATTTTGTCATCTAACATTGGTTTCTGTCCAGTCTTTTGCATTGTTTACCTTTTGGATAAGTTTTTCTAAAAGTTCGATGAGCTGCTGTTTCTGTCCTTTTTTCAACTTGAACGTAGGACGGTTCAAAGCAGAGCTAAGCTTGAGCAAACTTTTAATCCCTGCTTCGCCCAAATCTTCTTTCCGTTTATCATTGTCTGCTAAGGGGAACTGAGTACGGATCATCGTGATGAGTTCTTGTTTGGTTTCCCCTTTATAGTTACGAACGATTTCCTCTTTCTTCTCAAGGGCGCCATCACGGCTTGCCAAGGTGTAAACTGCTTGGCGTGGCATCGCCTCTATTTGAGAATGGAGAGGTTGAGGCATCTGAGAGTAGAAATCATAGTATTGCAAAAAATTATAGGGTGTTTGCCGGTTGCCGTAGGTCGCCATGAGCCAAGCTGTGAACGCCCCCTCTTTATACCTCTTTAAGATTGCTTGCGCTCGCTTGATCCGCTCGCCATGCAGCATAGCTGCTTGGTTATTAATAGCCTTTACTTCTGAAGTGATGGCCATCAGTAGTTGTAAATCCTCTTCGCGGTTACTCGATTCTTCCTCATATTTTTGGAGAATCTCTACAATTGTCTCCCGATCTGCGCTGCCTAAAGGGCCAACACGGAACAGGCCGGAAAAGGGCGTGAGATTTCCCTCACCACTCTTCTCTGCGAGCTCACTCATTTTAGGTTTCTCTTTTTTGCGAAACCTTTGCTGTAATATCGATGAAAGCTTAGCCATAATCTATATTCGGGTTAATATTTCGTTGGTAAGAGCAATAAAATCTTCTGCAGCCCGGCTTGAAGGAGCGGATTCAAAAACTGGTTTGCCGTAGATTGCCGCCTCTGAGACGTTAATGTCACGTCGAATCTTCGATTGGAGTAATTTTTTTGGAAAGGTGTTTTCAATCAAATCAAGGAAGACACCGTTGTTTTTCCCTCGTGCATTCCAAAAAGAGAGCGCAACCCCCAAAACGTGGAGAGGATGACGTTTGGAAATAATCTCCATAAATTGCGCCAATCTCTCTAGCCCCTTAACGCTGTAGAATTCTGCCGTAGCGCAGACAAGGGTATGGGAAGCTCCTATAAGCGCCGATTCGGTCAGCCAACAAAGAGAGGGCGGCGTATCGATCAAAATATAGTCATAATCGACGTCTTGCAAAATCGCTTTCAGTCGTTCGTGAGAGTAGCGATCCGCAGCTAAGGCTCCCGTTACTTCGACTCTCTCTAACCAAGTATCCGCTGGAACAAGATCTAAATTGGAATTCTGAGTTTTTTTGATCACCTCTTCTAATTTCTTATTTCCTTGTAGCACGTGGGCTAAGCTATCGTGTTCATG
>JBJXGG010000019.1:0-9830 GCA_046153495.1 Chlamydiales bacterium | reverse complement strand
ATCTGGACGTATGTCGTGGTGTAAAACAGCGTTTCTTTGATCACTTCCTGTAATAAAAATTTTTTGTACGGCGTGATTGTTTTTAGGACCGGATTTCTGATAACTAATGTTCAGTTGCCCGAGCATCCACTTGTGGTGGGAGTCGTAAGCAGTGATAGATACGAGAAAACAATTATTGTAGCCATACTCGATGATGTTCCCGTTGGGTTGCCTTTTTTGACGTACATAGGCGGGATAGGGGGGAGGGGTATTGACGTTAACATATTGAGCACCTTTTTTCGGCCAATATTTTTTTTCAGAGTAAAAAGTTTTTGTCGATCCATCTCCATGCGTCACAGAACCATGGTAAGAGAAGTTTTCCTTGCCTTCGCGATGAAAGTTCACGGCCGTATTCCAAGGATTGTGCTGGCCAGAGAGCTCTTGATTGGTAAAGTGTCTAGCACTAGACATGCCAAAATTGTTAGCAACTAAATGGTTATAGACAAAAGTCGAACCGCTCTCCTCTCCGATGCAGAAATAGGGGTCAGAAAACTCCAGAGAGAAAAAAACTTTATGCTCGGGATTACTATTCCAGTGCCCCTCTCTTGTGCTCTTATGACACAAATGTTGATAAAAACGATGATACGAGAGCGGCTCTACCCCCGCAACGGTGAGATCGTTGACGTATTGTGAAAACTCTCCGGTCACAGGATCGACATAATTGGGGCATTGGATATGCAGGGCAGGGGGAGCAAAATGCGAGTCGATCGTTTCTGAAAACAGGGGAAAAGGAATTAAAAGCAATAAGAAAAATTTCATAATATGCAATATTTCAATGATTTAAAAACCAGTCGTTGTATGCGAATGCGAAAATAATGTTAAGAAAAATAAAAGAATCGTATGTTCTTGAGTTTTCCTAGAAATCCGGGTAAAATCTCCCTCCATGGTTAGTACAGAAGAGATTTTAGAAGAGCGTGCGGAATATAAGTACGGCTTCGTCACGGAGGTAGAGAGTGAAAGGTTGCCCAAAGGTCTCTCCGAAGAGACGGTGCGGGCTATCTCAGAGAAGAAAAAGGAGCCTCTTTTTCTGCTCGAGTTTCGCCTCAAAGCATACAGAAAGTGGCTAGAGATGGAAGAGCCGAATTGGGCCAATATCCACCACCCTCCTATCGACTACCAAAACATCATTTATTATTCCGCTCCTAAAAAGAAGGCGCAATTGGGAAGTCTCGATGAGGTTGATCCCGAAGTTTTGGCCACCTTTGAAAGGCTGGGGATTCCCGTCGATGAGCAAAAAAGATTGGCGAATGTCGCCGTAGATATGGTCTTCGATAGCGTCTCGATTGGAACTACTTTTAAGAAAAAATTGGTAGAGGCAGGGGTTGTGCTCTGTTCCATTTCCGAGGCTGTGCAAAAATATCCGGAGCTTTTAGAAAAATATTTGGGAACTGTTGTTCCTATAGGAGATAACTATTTTGCTGCTCTCAACTCTGCTGTGTTTACCGACGGCTCTTTTGTCTATGTGCCCAAGGGGGTACGCTGTCCCATCGAACTCTCTACCTATTTCCGCATCAATGATCAGGAGTCTGGGCAGTTTGAGCGCACTTTGATTATCGCAGAAGAAGACTCCTATGTGAGTTATCTCGAAGGGTGCACAGCTCCCGCTTATTCGACCAACCAACTGCATGCAGCGGTGGTAGAATTGATTGCTCTAGATAGGGCTGAGATCAAATATTCGACGGTACAGAATTGGTATGCCGGGGATCGTGAGACTGGTCAAGGGGGCATCTACAATTTTGTGACGAAGCGAGGGAAGTGCGCCGGAGAGTATTCAAAAATTGCTTGGACGCAGGTAGAAGTGGGGGCGGCGATCACGTGGAAATATCCCAGCTGTATCCTCGCAGGCGATTACTCTGTCGGAGAATTCTATTCGATCGCGTTGACAAATGGTCATATGCAGGCGGACACAGGAACAAAAATGATCCATGTCGGCCGAGAAACAAAAAGTACGATCATTTCAAAAGGGATTTCCGCCGACCAATCCCATAACAGCTATCGAGGACTTGTAAAAATAGCTCCAAGGGCTGTGGGAGCGCGAAATTTTACCCAATGCGACTCGATGCTCGTCGGGAATAGATGTAGCGCCAATACATTTCCCTACATTGAGGTCGATCAAGAGCATGCCGAAGTGGAGCACGAAGCTTCCACTTCAAAGATGAATGAGGAACAGCTTTTCTATCTCCAATCGCGTGGTATTACACGTGAAAATGCGATCAACCTAATCGTGAATGGTTTTTGTAGTCAAGTGATAGAGGAGTTGCCGTTGGAATTTGCCGAAGAGGCAAAAAAACTTTTAACATTAAAACTTGAGCATTCAGTGGGTTAGTTATGTTACATATTGAAGACCTCACCTGTGAAGTCGAGGGAAAAGAGATTCTGAAAGGGTTAACGCTCACCATAAATCCCGGTGAGATCCATGCGATTATGGGGCCGAATGGCGCGGGGAAATCGACGTTGGCAAAAGTGCTAGCGGGTCATCCTGCCTATGAGGTTACTGGGGGGCGCATCACCTTTTTAGGGGAAAATATCTTAGAATTGCAGCCAGAAGAGCGTGCAGCTTTGGGGCTTTTCATGAGTTTCCAATATCCCCCCGAGATTGCAGGAGTGACCACGGCCCATTTCTTATTCCAGGCGCTCAACGCGAAGCGAAAAGAGCCGTTACATCAAGAGGATTTCAATACTCTTTTGGCAGAGAAGATGCGTCTTGTGGAGGTGCGTCCTGAATTTAAAGATCGCTATGTGAATGAGGGCTTCTCAGGAGGGGAAAAGAAGAAGAGTGAGATCTTGCAGATGGCTATACTCGAGCCTCTGTTAGCTGTATTGGATGAGACAGATTCGGGTCTAGACATCGACGCGATGCGTGTGGTAGCTAGTGGAGTCAACAAACTGATGACTCCCGAGCGTAGTCTTCTTGTCATTACGCATTATCAAAGGTTATTGGACTATATCAAGCCTGATGTGATCCACGTTTTGATTGATGGCAAGATTGTCTGCTCAAAGGAGCGTTCCTTTGCGCTTGAATTAGAAGAGAAAGGATATGACTGGTTGATGGAGAAGGTGTCATGAGCGAAGCTTTGATTGCCTCTCTTGCTCCTTTTGTGGCAGATCTCTCTGCGTGGGACCGTTTTCTTGCGTTGGGTCTTCCTACGCCACGTGATGAGGCATATCGCTATGTACGGCTCAAGAACCTTTATGAACAAACATATGCTCCCCCTGAGACAAGAGAGGTGGTTTCTTCTGCCCACGCATTGTTTTTAGATGGTACACTGCAGCAGTGCCGTTTTCCGCAAGGAGTGGTTGCTCTTTCTCTCGCTCAAGCTAAAAAACAGTATGGCTCCCTTTTAGAGAGCCGTTTTGCCAAATGGCTGAAAGAGGAGAGAGATCCGTTTGCTTGTTTGAATGGGGCGCTTGCTAAAGAGGGCTTATTTCTTTATATCCCTCCCAGCTTTCGCTGCGAAACTCCTTTTGTCGTTGAGATGGTGTGTCAGACACCCTCTTTTTTGCATCCCCGTATACACGTTGTGGTAGGAAAAGGAGCTGAGGCCCACTTCACACTACTTGATCATAATCATAACCTCTCTTTGACAAACTGTTTCTTAGACCTCTCCTTAGAAGAGAATGCCCGAGTTGTCATACATGCACAGCCAAGCTCGTCCCATATGGATTTTTTTCGCGCCGTTCTAAAAAAGAGAAGCTGCTTGCGTTGTGTCACAGCGCATTTCACAGCCCCCTTTCTACGACAAGATTATGACATCAATCTATTGGGGGAAGAGGCTGAAGTGGCTCTCTACGGGCTCTCGGTATTGGAAAAAAGCGAGCAGGCACATACGCATATTCGCATTGAGCACGCAGCTCCTCACACAAGGAGTTTGCAGAAGTTCAAAGGGGTGCTAAAAGAGCAAAGTCGAGCAAGTTTTCAGGGGAAGATCTATGTGCAGCCGATCGCACAAAAAACAGAGGCGTATCAGCTCTGTAATTACCTCATTTCAGGAGAAAAGGCATCAGCAAACTGCAAGCCCAATCTAGAAATTTTTGCCGATGACGTGAAAGCCTCTCACGGAGCAACGGTGGGGCGGCTAAATGCGGAACACCTCTTCTATCTCCAGTCTCGAGGTGTGTCTAAAAAAGCTGCGGAGGAACTATTGATACAAGGTTTCATACAAGAAATTATGGAAGAGTTGTGATGCAAACAGCTCTGGACTTGCGCAAAGATTTTCCCCTGTTGCAAAGGCCCCTTCTCTACTTTGATGCCGCGGCCACAACGCCAAAGCCCCAAGTGGTATTGGATGCCATGCATGACTATTATACAAATTTTGGAGGGACAGTGAATCGCGCTGTCTATTCTCTTGCTCGTGAGGCGACTCATGCATATGGTAAGGCGCGCGGGAAGGTGGCTCAGTTCATCGGTGCGAGCAGCGAAGAGATTATTTTCACCAGAAATTGCACAGCTGCAATCAACCTATTAGCACGCTCTTTTGGACGCGTTTTTTTGCGAGAAGGGGATGCTATTCTTATTTCGCAGACAGAACACCACTCCAATATTGTGCCGTGGCAGATGATATGTGAAGAGAGAGGAGCCCGTCTTTTGATCGCTCCTGTCGATGAGGAGGGTGTATTGATTTGGGACGAGTTTATCCAACTTCTCACTCAAGGGGTCAAACTCGTGAGCATTGCGCATGTGGCGAATGTGACCGGAGTGATCCATCCCATAGCAGAGATCGCAGAGGCTGCGCATGCGGTAGGAGCCCGCATCGCTGTTGATGGAGCACAGGCTGTCGCTCACTTCTCAATCGATGTACGTAACATCGACTTTTATGTCTTTTCGGGTCATAAAATGTACGGGCCAACTGGCATAGGTGTTCTTTATGGTAAAAAAGAACTTTTGGAAAAGATGCCTCCTGTTGAGGGAGGAGGCGATATGATCGAAACAGTGACCTTTGCGAAGACTACCTACAACATGATCCCTTTCAAGTTTGAAGCAGGCACGCCGATGATTGCCGAGGCGATCGGTCTAAAAGCAGCTGTAGAGTATCTAGAAGGCATCGGGATGGAGCAGGTTATCGCGCATGAAAAAGAGCTCATCGCATATGCAAAACAGAAACTCTCTATACAGAGATTAGGTAGAGCAGATGCGCTCATAAGCTTTCTTCTTCCTCCCCATCATCCTCTCGACGTAGCGACCCTTCTGGATTGCCGCGGTATTTGCCTGCGCTCGGGTCACCATTGTAGCCAGCCTACGATGCAACATTTTGGAGTAGACCAGTCGCTGCGCCTCTCTTTTGGTCTCTACAACACGATCGAAGAGATCGATGCTCTACATGAAGCCCTTCAAGAAGTAGCCGAAGCGCTTGCGTAATTGAAACAGAGAAGAGGAGCTCGCCATATTATCGGCATTAACCCGTAGTAGTGGTTTCCTTTTGGGATACCAGCCATAATTGCACCCTGATCCAATACGGAAAGCAAAGGGGTAGTGGTTTTTCACAAAAAGATGAACACGGTCATTCACCTTGCCGAAAGGATAGATAAAGGTCGAGATACTTTGGGGAAGCTTGGCCTCCAAAATTGCCTTGGATTGCACTACTTCACGATGTAAATCCACGAAAGGAAAAGTGAGATTGCAATGCATGTGGGCATGCGACGCAATTTGCACAAGCCCACTTTCCACCATTTCACGCAGCTCCTCCCAAGTACAAAAGGGGGCTTTTTGATCAAAAAAACCATCTTGCATTGCGAGCACATAGGGGACGCTAAGCCGCTCTTGTGGGTTGAGGGTCGATTTTTCCAAAATATAGCGAGTAGAGACGCCCAAGAGAGCGCGGAGTTGATATTTTTGTAACAGGGGATAGACAAAGTGATAAAAATCGAAAGAGGCATCATCGAACGTTAAACAAAGGGAGGTATGCCATTTCGCCAAAGAATCACCAGGGAGCACAACAGGATAATGTTCCTTGATCCAAGCAAAATGCCTGTCCAAAATTTCTAATGGATTGGCATATTTATCCCGTCCGACACGATGATATAAAAGCGAAAGAAGCATTAATCCTTATTTAACTCATATAATTTTAAATATTTATAAAAAGCCGTGTGCCCTATGGCCATAGAAATCAAAAAACCATGATAACCGCTTAGGAACCCTTTTTTTAACCAATAACTCTTCATAAAACCTCCCACGCCATGGTAACAAGCAATCAAGGGAGAGGATTTTTTCTTTCCCTGATATTGCCGCGCAAAAAGAGTAGAATAACGCTCCATTTTTACCAAGAAATCGGAAATATTATCATAAGAGTAATGCGCAACAGGATGAACAAAAACCGCTTTACACATCCCTTTTTCGATCACACCTTCGTGGATCATCGCTGTGGAAAAAGCGGTTCGCTTCTTATGGTAGAGACGGACGTGCTGTTCCGGATACCAGCCGCACCATTTCACGCGTCTGTTTCTGTAGTAGTTCTGAAAAGGGAGGGAGTAGACTGTATTGGGCTTCAGATTGGCACGTAAGATTTCATCTGTCAGGGCAGGGGAGAGCACTTCATCTGCATCGATAGAGAGGATCCAATCATGACGGGCCAAAGAGGCTGCCTTGTTATGACAGACTCCAAAACCTTCGAAGGGGCCTTCGTAAATCACCACATTGGGAAATGTGCGAGCAATTTTCAGGGTGTCATCTTGAGAACCGGAGTCATAAACAACCACCTGATCAAATCGTTTCAGAGCCTCTAAAACCCGAAATAGGTGTCTCTCTCCATTTTTTACTAAGATAGTTACTGAAATCATACGAGCACTATAACAGAAAAAGAAAAAGCCCCTCACTAAAAAGTGAGAGGCTTTTGGTAAGATTCCTTAAGGAGAGACCGTGATTGATCCTCGGATCACGGTGACCTCCTCATTGAGCAGAGCCTCTTTCACTAGAGGAAGGGACTTTTCTTCGTGAACAGTAGCCTTCCTGTTTTCTAGATATAGAGAGTAATTCTCCCCGCTTCCTACCTCAATAGTGAGTAGGTTTTTAGGGTTTTTCAAGGTTCATACTCCTTATATTTTCCATACTTATTTAAAAAAATAAGTTCCAAAATTCATGTCCAGTTTCAACTTACAATCGGTGTGGTTCTAAGACAAAAACCTCTGTTCACCTCCTTTTCTGTCCCAAGCCAAGTGGCCTGAAATCCACGATGACTGAAGTAACTTACTGCTCGGCAGCAAGTTTATTCTTTGCGGTCGATATAAAACCGCACTAACTCGAACTTATAGCATCTCAAATGATAACATTCAAGAAAGCTCACCCACAAAAGAAGCATTCTCAATGCCAAATCTATTAAGAACTCTATCGTGTCAAACGAGCCTTCTTGATTTCCTGAAATGAATATGCTCTAATCGGAGCATGATCCAGTTCCAATCCTCCTTCAAGCGGTGGGCACCCTTTTTGATAGGGGTTGAGCTTTTCTTGATTTTTGTCGCAGGTCACTTGATGCGATGGCACCTGCTCATGCTGTTTCTGGGGACTTTGGTGATCTACTTGATGACGGGCGCAACGCTCTTCTACTCTCTGCTCTTCGAAGAGATCACACCTTTAAAGATGGCACGGAAACAGACCCGCAGATGGGGTGTACTTTTCTTGTTGGCCAATCTCTTTTTTATTCTCCCTTTGGGGAAAATCAATCTTTGGTTGCTCCTGTCAGGTATATTTCTCTTTACGTTCCGCTCTCTTTTTGCCGCCACCCTCTATCTCTTTAAAAGGCAAGGGTGGAATTTGCGTCGTCTTGCTATTTTGGGAACGCCTGCTAGTGTGGAACACATTGAGCAGAGGCTGAACGCTCTTTTTTGGTCGGGTTATAGGGTTATCACAAAAGAGAAGATAGAGATAGCTGATCTGCATCCGTTACTGATAGAGAGGCGTATCGAAGAGATCTGGATTACCCTTCCTTTGAAAGAGCAGTCTGCTAGTGTCCCGATTTTAGAACAATTGCGCTACTCTACTGTGAATATTAAACTACTGCCTGACTTCACCAATGTTGTCTCTCTCAATTTAGGAGTCTCGAGTGTGGGAGGTTCTCTTGCCATCCATCTGCAAGAAACGCCCATGCAAGGAGTGAATCGCATAGTGAAGTGGTTAGAAGATAAAATCTTTGCCTTTGGGATCTTATGTTTAGTGAGTCCCATAATGATCCTGATAGCGCTTTTAGTAAAGCTCTCCTCTCCGGGCCCTATCTTTTACCGACAAGAGCGGGTGAGTTGGAATAATGAATCCTTTTGGATGCTGAAGTTCCGTTCGATGCCCGTCGCAGTGGAAGCCTGCACAGGCCCCGTTTGGGCAGCTTCTACCGATGGGAGGACTACTTGGCTCGGCAAATGGCTGCGGAAAACGAGTTTAGATGAACTCCCCCAATTTATCAACGTATTGAAAGGGGAGATGTCGATCGTCGGGCCCCGCCCAGAACGCCCCTTTTTCATCCAACAATTCAAAGAGCAAATCCCCCAATACATGCAAAAACATATGGTCAAAGCTGGTATCACAGGATTAGCCCAAGTGCGTGGTTATAGAGGGAAGTCAGACCTAGGGCGCCGTATCGATTATGATTTACAGTATATCCGAGACTGGTCATTATGGTTGGATTTGAAAATTATATTTCTTACTGTAATTAAAGGTTTTGTGAGTAAAAATGCCTACTAAAATACTTGTCGTGGGGGGGGCTGGCTATATTGGCTCTCATATGACTCTTTTGCTGGAGGAAGCGGGGTATAAGACCATTGTTTTTGATAATCTGCAGACCGGTTTTCGCGAGGCTGTTTTTACCGATTGTTTTGTAGAGGGGAGTCTTTTAGATAAGAAAAGATTGGAAGAGGTATTCTCTCAACATAAAATTTCTGCTGTGCTCCATTTTGCCGCCTTGACACGGGTAGATGAGTCGGTGGTAAAGCCGCATCTCTACTACCGCAATAATGTCTTGGGTACGCTCAATCTTTTGGACGTGATGATAGAACAAGGCGTGAACCGCTTGATCTTTTCCTCGACAGCGGCGGTGTATGGCAATCCAGTGGAAACTTTGATAGATGAGGAGCATCCGAAACAACCTGTCAATCCATACGGTCAATCGAAATGGATGATAGAGAATATGTTAGAAGACTATGCACGAGCATACGGATTGAGCTCTATCGGTTTCCGGTATTTTAATGCGGCAGGTTGTGATCCCGATGGGCGGACAGGGGAGCGGCGTGACCCTCCCTCTCACCTGATTCCGGTGGTGCTGCAAGCTGCAGCTGGTCTTCGCCCCCATTTTACGATCTTTGGGAGGGATTATCCCACCAGAGATGGGACATGTGTCCGAGATTATGTTCATGTGACAGATCTATGTGGTGCTCACCTGAGAGGGCTCGAAAAAATATTACAAGAAGAAGAGGTCTGCACAGTCTATAATTTGGGAAGTGGGCGTGGTTTTTCTGTGAAAGAGGTGTATGATATCGCTTCTCGTGTGACAGAAAAAGAGATCCCTCTTATCTATGGCCCTAGAAGAGAGGGGGATCCTCCAGAGCTCGTAGCAAATAGCATGAAAGCGCGCCAAGAACTCAACTGGAAGCCTCAGCACTCAGATCTTCCGACGATCATCAATCACAACTGGCAGTGGTACACAGCTGCTCTAGTTAGCTAGAGAGTATCAACCCAAAACTCAGGTTATACCATTTATCAGAAATAAAGTTAAAAATTAGGGCCGTATAATGTATCATCTTTGAATGATCGTTTCTCACTCATGTGTAAAAACATGCGTTTCGAAACGATCATTCAAATCTGTCGCATTATC
>JBJXGG010000013.1:0-6752 GCA_046153495.1 Chlamydiales bacterium | reverse complement strand
GTATAAATGAAAAACACGCGCTTTCCAGGAAGTTTTTCATGCATCAAGAGAGCCAATTTAGCTGCAAGCTTTTTCACGACGCTTTTTCCATGTTCGGTATGATTTATAGTGCTCCCACAGCGATTGTACATGTTGATTACGGACTCGATATGCCTCATCAGCCACATTGACCGGCTCGGCAGTGGAGAGAGAGCCTTTGTGTTTACGGAAACAGGCTAGTGGAGCGTGTAAAGCGAGTGGTGTCGAAAAACGGGCCAGCCTGAGCCATAGATCGTAATCCATGCAATAGCGAAGCGTAGGATTAAAGCCTCCAATCCTTTCAAACAATTCTCTCTTCACAAAAGTAGAGGGGTGAGAGATAATGTTGTAACAGCGCAATTTTTTATAGCTAAAGGGGCAATATTTCGATTGCGCAACCACCTCTCCTCGTTCATCTACTGTATAGATCTGTCCATAAAGCCACTCCAAAGAGGGGTGTTGCCGAAAAGCGGTGTCCACCATGCTCAACACACTAGGATGTGCTAAAAAATCATCGGCATGCAGATAAAGGAGAATCTCCCCTTCAGCAAAAGCAGCCCCTTTATTCATTGCATCTGCAATACCAGCATCTTTACCCTGATACACACGCACATCATACTTATCCGCAATTTTCAATGTACGATCGACACTCCCTCCGTCCCATATAATATGCTCATAGTCAGAAAAATCCTGAGTCGCGACAGAAGCAAGAGTTTTCTCTAAAAATTCTTCCGCATTAAATGTAATCGTGATAATACTAAATCGCATAAACTGATCAGTTGGTTAGGCGCCATGATAAAACGTTCTGCTCTTTTTTGCTTTCTAATTCTTACCTCTTTCCTTTGGGGGGAAAATAACCTGCGCTTCTTTAGTCTGCGTAGCGATGCGCCAGGGCCGACCAAGGAATACCGAGTGCTAGGCATCGGTTCTTATAGCTGGGACTATATCCAACCTGTGAGTGACCAACTCTTGGAAACCATCTATCTACAAAAAAAAGATTGGCGCTCTGTCACTTGGAAAGAGTTTTCAGAAATGCTTACCCTCTTCCAATGCTATCCAGAACCGACGATCAAGACAGGAGGCTCTACAGCAAATACCATGAAAGGGTTAGCTGCTTTTGGGATTTCTGCTGCTCTTACCGGAAATGTAGGCCTGGACAAAAGAGGCGATGAACTGATCTTTGCTATGGAGAGCGCGGGAGTAATCCCTCTTGTCACTCGTACCTCGACTCCCACCTCACAAATCGCTTGCCTAATCACACCGGATGGTGAGCGCTCTTTTTGTTCTTTTGTGGAAGCTGAGAGTGAAATCACCTGCAACGATCTCCACCCCTCCTATTTTGAAAAGACCGACCTCGTACATATTGAAGGATATCTGCTCCGCAATCATTGTGTTGTCGATTATGCCATGCAACTTGCGCAAAAAAATGGAGCTTTGGTCTCCTACGACCTCTGTTGCACCCAGTTAGGGGAAAAATATCGAGAGAGACTTTGGGCTTTATTAGCAGAATATGTCGATATTTTTTTCTGCGATAGCGATGAGGCTTATAGCCTTACCCATCTTCCCCCCAAGGAGGCCTGCGTCTTTTTAAAAAATTTCTGCCCTATTGTTGTGGTGAAAATAGGGGCTGATGGGTGCTGGGTTGCATCGCGCGAAAAATTTTTTCACTGCCCCGCCATTCCCGCCAATTCAGTAGATACCACCGGAGCTGGCGATCTTTTTGCCAGCGGCTTCCTCTACGGCGTACTGGAAGGATACTCTCTCGAAGAGGCCGCCTACTTTGGCTCTGTTTGCGGCAGTGCCGTAGTAGAACAACCAGGAGGCGAAATCCCCGAAAATCGGTGGACAGAGATCGTCAAGCTCATTCAAGAGCATTAATACCAAGAGCCAAAAAGAAAGACTCAAAGTCATGGTACATTAAGATGTCAGATTTAGAAGATCTTTTAAAGATGGCATCTTAGATGCCTTGAATTTGTATCTTTATGTTTCGCGCATGGTATAAGTCCATCCCACCCACTCTCTCTAATGCGGAAAATTGTACAATCTCGTTGCAAGAAAGGGACCTCTTCTATATATTTGTCGACTATCTATGAAATCTAGAGAGCGAATGCTATGCCTACGATAAATCAGTTGATACGAGAGCGCCGAGAAAAAAGAGCGCGACGTAACAAATCTCCTGCACTTTCTTGTTGCCCTCAGCGGCGCGGGGTTTGTCTTCAAGTGAAGACAAAAACGCCTAAGAAGCCGAATTCGGCTTTGCGTAAAGTGGCTTGGGTTCGCCTTTCCAATGGGCATGAAATTATTGCTTACATTGGAGGCGAAGGACACAACCTTCAAGAACACAGCATTGTGCTAGTTCGTGGAGGAAGAGTGAAAGACCTCCCCGGTGTGCGGTACCATATTGTCCGGGGTGCGCTTGACTGCGCAGCAGTGAAAGACCGCAAACAGAGCAGATCGTTGTACGGCGCAAAAAAGCCGAAGTAATACGAAGAGCGTGGTGATCGCTCTCTTCGTTCGTCATTTCTTTTTAACATATTAAAGAGAAATGACGCGCGCGCACCGTAAGGTGCCAGTGAAGTCAACGCTCTTCTCTGTGAGTTAAATGAAATTTTAGCAGGAAGAAATATGTCTAGAAGACGAAAAGCAGAAAAACGTAAGATTCAACCCGATCCTCTCTTTGATAGTCTCGTTTTGAGTAAATTCATCAATAAATTGATGATCGGTGGGAAAAAATCTATAGCGCGCAAAATTGTATACGACGCTATCCAGACTTTTGCCAAAAAAGTAAATGTCGACGATCCCGTAGAGGCTTTCGAGCAAGCTTTAGAAAATGCTAAGCCTACTTTGGAAGTCAAATCTCGTCGTATTGGTGGAGCCACATACCAGGTGCCAGTCGAGATCTCTCCTGAGCGTCGTATCTCTATGGCTATGCGTTGGATTATTGTCCACTCGCGCGCTAAAGTAGGCCGTTCTATGAAAGATGGTCTGGCTCAAGAGCTTTCAGATTGTTTCCATAACCAAGGGGCAACGATCAAGAAAAAAGATGACACACACCGCATGGCGGAAGCGAACAAAGCATTTGCCCATTATAAATGGTAAGGAGATTAGAGAAGCATGTCTAGAGAAGAGAAAGACAGACTCGAAAAAGTCAGAAACATCGGTATCATGGCCCACATTGATGCTGGGAAAACTACGACTACAGAACGTATTCTTTTCTATGCGGGACGCACACACCGCATTGGTGAAGTGCACGAAGGCGCTGCGACCATGGACTGGATGGAGCAAGAGCAAGAGCGAGGTATCACCATCACCTCAGCAGCGACCACCGTCTATTGGATGGACTCTAAGATTAATATCATTGACACCCCAGGGCACGTCGACTTCACGATTGAAGTAGAGCGTTCGTTACGCGTTCTCGATGGTGCTGTTGCAGTTTTTGACGCCGTATCAGGTGTAGAGCCTCAGTCAGAGACTGTATGGCGTCAAGCTGACAAATACCATGTACCCCGTATCGGTTTTGTGAACAAAATGGACCGTATGGGAGCCGATTTTTTCGCCGCTGTAGAGTCTATGAGAGAAAAGCTCTATGCCAAAGCTATTCCTGTCCAATGTCCTATCGGAGCTGAAGGCGAATTTAGAGGGATGGTGGATCTGGTCAGTATGAAGGCCTTGATCTTTGATGATGAGACGCTCGGCGCTAAGTGGGAAGAGACTGAAATTCCTGCCGATCTGAAAGAAAAATGTGACACGATGAGACATACGCTTCTCGAAGAATTGGCTTGTATCGATGATGAGAATGAAGTCTTCATGACAAAGGTTTTGGAGGCTCCTGATACTTTGACAGAAGAGGAGATTCATGCCGTCATCCGTAAAGGTGTGATAGGCAACAAGTTCAATCCTATTCTTTGCGGTTCAGCTTTCAAGAATAAAGGTGTACAGCATCTACTCAATGCTATCGTTCGCTGGATGCCATCCCCTCTGGATAGAGGGGCAGTAAAAGGTTTGAGCATACATACAGGCGAACCTTTTCAAGTAGAACCTGGCGATGACCAACCGCTAGCTGCTCTCGCCTTTAAAATCATGACAGACCCTTATGTAGGTCGTATTACTTTCGTACGCGTCTACGCAGGTACTCTGAAAAAGGGATCTACTCTCATCAACACCTCTAAAGATAAAAAAGAGCGTGTCTCTCGTCTCTTGGAGATGCATGCGAATGATCGTAAGGATCGCGATGAGTTTTTCACGGGAGATATTGCAGCTTGTATCGGACTCAAGCATACGACAACGGGAGACTCTCTGTGCCACGAGGGGGGTGAACTATTACTCGAGAAGATGGAATTCCCTGAGCCTGTCATTGACATGGCAATTGAGCCAAAATCAAAAGGAGATCGGGAGAAACTCGCGCAAGCATTGAGTGCCCTTTCGGAAGAAGATCCTACCTTTCGTGTCACCTCAAACGAAGAGACAGGACAAACCATCATCTCCGGTATGGGTGAGCTTCACCTTGACATCCTACGCGATCGTATGATCCGTGAGTTCAAGGTAGAGGCAAATGTTGGGAAACCACAAGTCTCCTACAAAGAAACCATCACCAATCCTGGTTCTACTGAAACCAAGTTTGTGAAGCAGTCTGGTGGACGGGGTCAATATGCCCATGTCTGTTTGGAAATCGAGCCGAATGAACCAGGCAAAGGGAATGAGATTGTCAGTAAAATTGTGGGCGGTACCATCCCAAAAGAATACATTCCTGCCGTAATTAAAGGAGTTGAAGAGGGACTCTCTACAGGAGTTCTTGCAGGCTTCCACCTCGTTGATGTCAAGGTTGCGATCGTCTTCGGATCTTATCACGAAGTGGATTCTAACGAGATGGCGTTTAAGATTTGTGGTTCGATGGCTATTAAAGATGCCGCGAAGAAGGCAAAGCCTGTTATTCTAGAACCGATCATGAAGGTCGATGTCACAACACCTGAAGTTGCTATGGGTGATGTGATTGGCGACCTAAACCGCCGTCGCGGAAAAATCCTGGGTCAAGAGACTGGAAAAGGGATGGTAAAAGTGAGTGCTGAGGTACCTTTGAGCGAGATGTTTGGCTATACAACGTCTCTCCGCTCAATGAGTTCTGGCCGAGCAACCTCGGTTATGGAGCCCGCCTTCTTCTCTAGGGTGCCTCAGAAAATCCAAGATGAAATTGTGAAAAAATAAGGTTAAACATGGCAAAACAGCAAAAAATTCGGATTCGTCTGAAAGGCTTTGATCAAAGACAGATTGATCGCTCTACGACAGACATCGTAGAGACAGCGAAGCGTACAGGTGCACGGGTGGTCGGGCCTATCCCTCTCCCCACAAAACGTGAAATCTATACCGTGCTTCGTTCACCACACGTCGACAGAAAATCTCGTGAACAGTTTGAAATCCGCACTCACAAGCGTCTGATCGATATCCTCGATCCTTCAGGGAAGACTATCGACGCTCTGAAAACTCTCTCACTGCCAGCTGGAGTCGACATAAAAATCAAAGCGGCCTAATGGAAAGTTTTCTTGTTCCCATTATAGAGAGACGCCGCCTCAATGAAGGATCACCGGAAAAGGAGACTTTTCATGTGATCCTTGATCTTTCTCAAACTCCGATTACCTACAAAGTAGGCGATTGTGTAGCGATCTATCCAGAAAATGATCCCGCTCTCGTCCAAAAAATAGTCGGTGCATTAGGAGCAACTGGCGAAGAAAGTATCCATAACAGAAAAGGCGAGAGTAAAATACTCCGCTCTTTTCTGACAAAAAACGTGAATCTTCTGCGCGTTCCCAAGAAACTAGGAAGCGGCGAACATATTCTTGCGTGCATAGAAGAGAATCGACCCGATCTCGACACCTTCTGCTCTCTTTTAAGCCCTATGCTTCCTCGCTTTTACTCCATTGCCTCTTCCATGGCAGCCGTAGGCAAAAAAGTAGAGTTGACCATCACCCTCAATAGAAATCCGTCGCATTTCCCTCTTCCTTACGGCACTTGTACCGACTATCTATGCAGAAGAGCTCCTCTCTTTACTCCCTGTATCAATCTCTACCTCCATCCCTCTGAAACCTTTTTTCTGTCTAAAAAATCTTTTGACACTCCTATAATTATGATCGGTCCCGGGACAGGCGTCGCTCCTTTCCGCGGTTTTATGCAAGAACGCATCAAGAGAAACATGGGCCAAAATTGGCTTTTTTTCGGAGAACAACACAAACAATTCGACTACTACTATAAAGAGGAGTGGACGACTTTAGAAAAAAAGGGATTGCTCACGGTCGACACAGCCTTCTCGCGCGATGGCCCCGAAAAAGTCTACGTGCAACATAAAATGCTTATGAAAAGCCGCTCTCTTTGGGAATGGATCGAGAAGGGTGCACATATATATGTCTGCGGCGATGCCCAATATATGGCCAAAGCTGTCGACAAAACTCTTCATTCTATCATCGAAAGCGAAGGGGGGATGTCTCCTTCTGACGCTAAAACATATATTAAAAACTTAAAATTACATCATCGTTACTTGCGCGATGTTTATTGATTATTAACACTTCTATATTGCATAATGGAGGCACCATGACAGTAAAATCACACAAATCTGGTATCCTCGCAGCGGGACTTGCGTTATTTTCTATGTTCTTTGGCGCGGGTGATCTGATTTGGCCTCTTATTCTTGGCGGAGAAGCAGGCCATATGCGCTTCTTTGCTCTTTTAGGTTTTATTGTGACAGG
>JBJXGG010000178.1:0-3151 GCA_046153495.1 Chlamydiales bacterium | reverse complement strand
CATGCTTTTGAAAAAGACGTGTCCTCTCCGAAAAACCCACGCCGGCGGGAGGGTACTTCGTATCGTAGATACACTCCTTGCTAGAATCGTCTCGGTAGACATTTTCGACGCTATGCCCTCTGTGGCTAATATGCTCTTCCTTGCATGCCACTTTGGCTATAATTTGCTGCATTTTCTCATGAAAAGCCGCTTCGCATAGTTGGGGATTGCGTTTTTTTTCGGCAGCCACATGTTCTAGAGCAAGAAGTCGCAAACTCTCTTTCTGAGGATAGGTGAAAAGAGGACGTTTCCTCTTAAAATCACTGATAAAATACTCTATCACTTAGAAACCTTCACTTTTTGCTCCAATTCTAAAGTGATCGAAACTTCGTTGCAAATCTCCTCAGGTCCAAAGAGTTGAATAGGGCCCGGAAAGCGATACCTCTCTTCAAACCCCCAAAGAGAGCGCTGACTCAAGAGTGTTTGATAAGGCGTTCCCTCCAAATCCACGAGAGCCTTCTCAATCACCGGTTTTTGTTTTCCCTTCCGTTCTTCGATATGCATCAACATGGTAATAGGAATCCCACCCGGTCGCCAACTTTCTGTAGACCCTGCTAGATTTTGGATGGCACACATATATCCTGTTTGTCTTGAGTCAATTAACGATGCCGCCACAGCCCCCAAAGCAAAGCAGTAGTTGGAATCAAAGTTGGATGGGAAGCTGCAGCGCCCCTCATAACCAAAGAAATGCGTCACTGCATTAAATTTTCCATTATATTCTTTTCGTTTATGCAACCCCTCCCGTACAAGATGGACGATCAATTTTTCGGTGGCGATATGAGAAAGCTGCACATTGCCATGGGGATCCCGATCCATCATAAGTTGCTCCTGAATCTCTTTTGGGAGGAAATCATAGGTTTGTTGCGTCTGTTTTGAAAGGGTTTTTCCCGCATTAAGCTCCCGTAGTAGCTGCTTTATTTCTGGCACAAATTCGAGCAGTCCCTCTGGAATCAACACCACTCCGAAGTTTTTATCTGCAGCGGCTCTTTTCACAATCAAATCTACCATAGCCGTGATTACTTGAGAGAGGGTCAAATTCTTTGCGGCCACCTCTTCACCAATCACGGTAAAATTAGGATGCGTCTGCAAAGCGCATTCTAGTGTGATGTGAGAAGCGCTTCTCCCCATAAGCCTCACGAAGTGATAATACTTCCTCGCTGAAAGCGCGTCTCGGCAAATATTCCCGATCAGCTCGGCATACACCTTCGCTGCTGTGTCAAAACCAAAAGAAGTTTCTACGTATTCATTTTTTAAATCGCCATCTATTGTCTTGGGCACCCCTATTACACGCGTCGTGCAACCATGCTCTAGGAAATATTCCGCCAATACCGCTGCATTCGTATTCGAATCATCCCCTCCAATAATGACAATACCATCTAATTTCATCGATTGTACTGTCTGCAGCGAGGCTGCTATCTGCTCCTCTGACTCAATTTTTGTCCTTCCAGAGCCTATAAGATCGAAACCACCTGAATTACGATACTGGTCTACAAGTGCTCTATCAAGATGTTTGAATCTCTTGTCGATTATCCCTGCAGGCCCACCGACAAAGCCAAAAAGTTCACTCGAAGAGTGCAACTTCTTTAAAGTCTCATAGAGGCCGACAATCACATTGTGTCCTCCAGGCGCTTGCCCTCCAGATAACACTACACCCACTTTTAATGGAAGATGACGGTTATGCTCCTTTCCCTCAACAAGCTCTACAATCGGCTGCGCATATGTGTAAGGAAACAGCTTTTTTATCTCAGAGGATACAGCAGGAATCTCTTTGGCGATAACCTTCATATTCCCAATCTTTAATGAATGAGGAAGGCTTGGCTGAAACTTACAACGCTCCTGTGCTAGTCGGCTCTCATCGCTCATAGATACTCCTTAAACCATGTGACACTTTCTTGGATGATCTCGGGGCATACTTTCATATTGCCCATGTGATGCGCAGCGTCTGGATAGGAGAGGAAACGAGCGGGTTGAATCCTTCCTTCACAATGCAACTTATACACCTGTTGATGTAAAAAAGAGACGGTAGTGTCATTTTCCGCATGCATATGCAAGAAAGGTATATCCAACTCTGCCATCTTCTTGCCTGCTGTCATCCTAGCAAATTGCTCTTGAAAAGTAGGATGCAGACGAATACCACGATAACTACTCAACACTTTTTTGGGATCCTCCTTAATCAACTCGGGATTTTGAGCGATAAAGTCCCGGTACCATAACTCGCCACTCGCTACAGGAGCCCAAAGAGCTATGGCTTTCACATTCCCGTGTTCGACAGAAGAGAGCACCGCTATAGCTCCCCCTAAAGAGCTGCCAAAAACTCCAATACGGCCTGGATCGATTCCCTCAACCTCTTCTATATACGCAAGCATGGCTTTAGCATCGGAAACCATATCCTCAATTGAGATCTCAGAAAGCGACCCCTCACTATCTCCAGAGCCGCGGAAGTCAAAGCGCAAAGTGGCGATGCCCTGATTGGAAAGCTGTTCTGCTAAATGTACATGAGAGCGATTTGTGCCATGCTTACAACTGGCAAAACCGTGCATAATCACCACCAAAGGAACCTCCCTCTCCTCACTTATCGGAGTGTGAAGGACACCGAAGATTTTCTGTCCCTTATTCTCTACAACACACCAGTCTCGTGTCTCATTTTTCTCAGCAACAACCATTTCTCTCCCTGTTGTTCAAAGTAGAAACAATTTACTCATATCCTACAATAAAGTCGAGTCTTACAAAAAATTTATACCCAACGAGAGCGTACACTCGAGATCATTGCGATATAGTTGACAGAAAGAAACTGTTTCTTAAACATCTCTTTATGTTTTTACTTTGGCTTATCGCTACACACTGTATCCTTCAAGAAGGTGCTCTGGACACCAATAGCATTGAGGACAAGGAATACCGCCATCTATAGAGTCCACGTGCAATTTGTATCCCGTCCAATACATTGTGTTGCCTGGGCTATCTTTGGATCGAGTTCTTCTGCAAGCCATGGGAAAAGAGACCCTTGAATTTTGTCCCAGTAGTGTGATAGTCTCACTGTCAGTCGGCTCCTTGAGTGGCTCCCTTGGTTTGTTTACGATTGCAATAATACAAAACTCAAGGTTTTTTTTTATAA
>JBJXGG010000066.1:0-3728 GCA_046153495.1 Chlamydiales bacterium | reverse complement strand
AATTGGAATTCCCGGAGATGCATATTGATAGCAATTTATTAGAAAAGGCTGTTATTGCCTCTGATCAGCTCTCCATCACAGCCCTCTTGAAAACTATTCCCTCTCATCCTTTTGGATTAGCAATGCGTAATGACGAAGCGCGCGCAATCGCCTCTCTTTGCCATAAGTTAACCGCTCCACTCGCTCTAATCTTAGCGGTCCTTGCTCCGATCCCTTTTTGCCTCAACTTCAGCCGCAAAAAGCGGCTTTTTTTTACCTACGCCTTTGCCCTTGCGGGGATGGTGCTCTATTTTGTCTGTATTAACACCACGGTAATCATAGGAAAGGGACATATGCTTCCTCCTTTTTGGATTGTGACGCTCCCCCCTCTTATTGCCCTAACTTTTTTTGGGATGCGTTATGCAAGGCTATAGCCGACTGCTCGTAGATTTAGAAGCTATCCGTAACAACTGGAATATGATAAAAAAAAGAATGGGCATGGATATCATGCCCATGATCAAAGGCAACGGTTACGGCGCAGGCATGGTGGAACTCGCTCGTTTTTTTCATCAATTAGGAGCTCCTATTGTAGGGGTTTCGCATTTGCAAGAGGCTATCGCATTGCGGGAGTCTGGCTACAATGCTCCCATTTTTGTTCTCTCTATTCCTCCAAGGGCTATTGAAGCGAGTTTTGCTTACAAGCTAGAAATCGCTTTGAACTCTTATGAGGAGCTAGAGAAATATATTTCCCTCAAAAAACCGGTGGTTCTCCATCTCCAAATCGACACGGGATTAAACCGATTCGGCTTTTCCGCCGAGGAGGGATTGAAGGTCATACAAACCCTCGAAAAATACCCTTGGATCCAGCTCAATGGGATCATGAGCCATATTATCTCGATGGACGAAAAGATCATTAGTAGTCAGATCCAACAATTCCGCAGTTGCATCGATCCTCTGCACACAAAACCTCGCTGGATCCATCTAGAAAGTAGTAAATCTCTTTTTAATAACCCTATCGATTTTTGTAACCTTGCCCGCGTTGGCCTCCACTTATTTGGCACCAAGAACTTTGGCACTCCAGCTCTCACTTTACAAAGTGAAGTGGTGGCGTTGCGCAAGTGCCAGAAAGGTGAGCGAGTTGGCTATGGCGGTTTGTATCAAGTCACCCAAGAATATGCTATCATCGCTACAATCGGTATTGGCTATCATGATGGAGTGCATCTTGGCTGCTTTGGAAAGGGGCATGTCCTTCTCCATGGCAAAAAAGTGCCTTATGCGGGAGAGGTCTGCATGGACTTTATGATGCTCGAGGTAACAGATATCCCCAATGTAAAAGTAGGCGATATGGCGACTCTTTTCGGGCCAGGCCTTCCACTAGAAGAGGTCGCCTCGTGGGATAGCGTGAATATGCGTCAGTTGATGGCCTGCATCGGACACCGCGTAGAACGCATTTTCCTAAATAACTCTATCGTTCATTCACAAAAATCGGAAGACTCCCTACAATTGCGGGCATGAAAGAATTTGATACCTTATTTGGACTCTCAAAACGGGCCTCTCTCCTCCAAGGTATCTCTCATCTGTTGGAGTGGGATCAAGAGACATCTATGCCTCCCGGCGCTGCTGAGATTCGCTCTGAGCAGATCGAGTTACTTGCTGCGTTGACACATAAAGAGAGAACCTCTGCTGCTTTTGTCCAAGCTCTCTCCCATTTTATCGATCTAGAAAGCGGGAAGGTGCGGATTGCTGACTTAAAACCTTGGCAAAAAGCTGCGCTGCGTGAGTGGTTGCATGACTTGAAAAAGGCGCGGGCTCTACCTGCCTCATTTGTCTCAGAGTTTGCAAAGCTCACAGCTTTGGGTATCGTCATTTGGGCAGAAGCGCGTAAAGAAAATGATTTCAAAAAGTTCGCCCCGCACCTCAAGAAGATTGTCGCAATGAATCAAAAAAAGGCCGACTATCTCGGTTACAAAGAGCACCTTTATGATGCCCTTCTCGATCTTTTTGAACCCGGATGCACCACAAAGCAAATCTCCACTATTTTTCAGAAATTAGGGAAAGAGGTCAAAGAGCTCGTACAAATGATCTCTCAAAAGCCGCCGATAGATGACAGCTGTTTAATGCGAGCTGTAGCGAGAGAAACACAACTGCATTTCGGAGAGAAGCTTCTTCAGGCAATGGGGTATGAGATGAAATTTGGGCGGCTTGACCTCTCTACACACCCTTTTTCCACTTCAATGCATCCCACAGATAGTCGGGTGACAACGCGGATTCAAGAGGGCTCTTTATTCGATTGTATTTCTGCCGTGCTACACGAGGGTGGGCATGGTCTTTATGAAATGGGGCTAGATCCTGAATATTACGGTTGCCCTATCGGAGAATCACGCTCTTTAGGGATACATGAGAGCCAATCGCGGTGGTGGGAGACACGCATCGGTCAAAGTCGCGCTTTTTGGAAACACTTTTTTCCCCTCCTGCAGAAAAGCTATAGAGGGAATCTAGAGCATACCGAGCTGAACACTTTTTATCGTGCCATCAATAAAGTCACCCCCTCTTTTATTCGGGTCGAGGCAGATGAGGTTACCTATTCGCTCCATGTAATACTGCGTTTTGAGATCGAGAAGCAGCTGATTGAGGGGGAACTCTCCGTAACTGAAGTGCCTGAGGCATGGAATTCTATGATGGAGAGCCTTCTAGGTATCTCTCCTCCGTCGGATAGTAAAGGCTGCTTGCAAGATATTCACTGGTCCATGGGAGCATTTGGATATTTCCCTACCTATACATTAGGGAATCTCTATTGTGCAGAATTCTTTGATGCCTTTGCCAAAAAGCATCCTGACTGGGAGAGTCGCGTGGCCAAAGGAGAGCTTCTTTTCATCAAGGAATGGCAAAATAAAGAGATCCATAAGTACGGCCGCATGTACAGCACAAAGGAACTCCTAAAACGTGTCACCGGCAAAACGCTCTCGATTGCTCCCTATATGAACTATCTCAAAAAGAAATACCACGAGATTTACAATAATTGTTGAGGTGAGTTTTATAGTTGAGGTGAGTTAAGAATACTGAGATAGGTTCTTGTACTCTTATGCGACAGATTCAGGGAATTCAGCGGACATAATTCTAGTGGAGCGATGATCGACGTCTGCGGCGGTCGGTCTCTTTGTGGGGTCGGAACGGGTCATATCTTTGAGAAGTTTTCCGAGATGAGTTGCTGTGCGGGGCTTCATACTTCGTCCCTCTATCAATCTTCCTGTCATTGCGTCGATGTAGCGGCCAATCTCTTCTTCGGCTTCCATTGGGTCACCTTCAGGAACGAGAATTATTGGAGCATATGCGCGAAAAGCTCCTGCGGCAGACCCTCTAGCTTCTGTGCAATGGGGCATTTTCTGACTGAGGACCCCAAAGAGCTCCACGCCTCGTCTTTTCTCTGAGGGTTTCATTGATTTATCCACCTCTGAGGGAAGCGCGAGCATTTCTTCTTCTGGGAGCAAAACATCTTCTTCGAAAATCCGTATCACTGTAAGACCCAAACTATAAATTTCTTCTTCCTTAGTGAGTCTTCTCTCTGGTCCCATAAAGCGGTGATTTCCTTGATATATGAGAGATTTCCCTGGGGGAGGCGCGTTGCGCATCTTGCCGAAATCAGATATTTTAGCCAGGGACCTCTCCTCTCCTTGAAAGATCAAAACATTTTCTGGTTTAAAATCTCCGTGAAGACGCCCTACATCGTGCAAAGTTTTTGTTCCCCTCAT
>JBJXGG010000160.1:0-2948 GCA_046153495.1 Chlamydiales bacterium | reverse complement strand
CGGCTCATCAAGAGAAACGACTAAGATCAATGGATCCACGTTCGCAGAGAAAGTAGCTGGAACAAATCCTATAAAAGAAGAGATATGTTTTTTCTTCGAATAAACACCGCCTACAATTTTTTCGGCTGTTCCTGTTTTTCCCGCTTCGGTGTATCCTGCGATTTCGGCTCGCGCCCCTGTCCCTCCAGGCTTCGTTGAATACTTCATGGCCCGGATTACTTCAAAAGCTGATTTTCTCGATAGTACGCGATTCGGTTTTTTTTTTACATTTTCAAAAACGATTTTCCCATCCCTTACAATTTTTTTTACCAAGGTGGGCTCCACAAGAAGACCTCCGCTCGCAAAAACGGCCACCGCACGCAACATCTGCATACTCGTCGCCAACATATTATATCCAAAGGATAATGAATAGGGCGTAGCTACCGACCACTCCAAAGCTCCATTTGACAATACTTTACCTATACGGGGCACAAGTCCCGACGCTTCGGCTGGCAACTCTATCCCTGTCTTTGTCCCAAAGCCAAAAGTGTGGATCAACTCTTCCCGATACCACTCATCTCCCAATCTTTTGATCACTCGATCGACCATCTCTGCCATATAGACGTTGGAAGATTTTTGCACTGCCATGTACATATTGAGAGCTTTATGAGGATTGAGATCACAAAGAGGCTTGGAGGCTCGTCCAGGAAACTGTGTGCGTGTCACATTGACTCTCTCCTCTGGGGAAAAAAGGGGTGGCTCGCCCTTTGCTGCCAACACTTCATTCGCTTTTAAACAGATGCCGATTGTGATTGGCTTCATGATTGAGCCCAATTCGAAGGCATCGGTGATCGCTTTTACCTTTGTCTCTTCGATTTGCGTGGGATCGTTGAAGTAGTCTCTATAGTGAGTCGGGTTAAAGAAGGGGTACTGAGCACACCCCAAAATCTCTCCCGACTTTGCCTCCATCATCACCGCCCAACCTCCCTTTGCTTGTGCAGTAACAACCCCTTTATGCAGCTCCTCCTCCATGATCGCCTGAATACAGTGATTGATCGTCAAATAGACATCTGCACCATCCTCAGGTTGCTGTAATAATCGGTCGGCATCGAGTTTATTGAGAGGACTACGGAGCAGCACACGCTTCCCCTCGCTCCCTTGCAACTGCTCATTAAAGTAGGACTCTAATCCTCCTGTCGGAAGCGCTTGATGGGTCATCTCATCTTTAATATCTCGGATGGTATGCAACACCTGCCCTAACAGCTTGCCGTATGGATAACTCCTCTGATAATCTGTGACAAAAAAAAGCGCATTACTGGCTAATTTCTGCCTCTTGGCAAAAGGATACCACCAAGCGGTCAACTCCTGCTTTTGCTCCCGACTCAACCACATCGCCAAACGTCGACTGCGCGATTTGCGTGATAGCTCCTGGAGGATCATTTCTTTATCTGCATCAAGAATCTTTGCGACCTGCTGCGCTACATGCCCCTTTGTTTCTGACGAAATCGCCACTGAATCCGCGAATAGATGGAATTTTGTCACATCAAAGACGAGAGGTTGAGGCTGTCCGGGATGTCCTCTCTTAATCTCTGTATTAGCATAAAAAGAGCCGCGGCGGAAGGGCTCTCGCACAATAAATTCATGTTGAGAGAGCGCCTTTTGACTCCACTTCTCCCCCTCCACGATCTGGATTTTGAAATACTGGGCAATTAATAAAGAGAAGAGAAAAAACATTCCAAGAGCGACCACTAAAAGACGTCTCTTCATGGCCGCACCTCGATGATCTCACTCATCAAAGGATGCTTCAGATGACTAAATTCTGGTTTGCGGCTCAATTCCATCAAATGGTCGGGGCTCTCAAACCGATTCACCTCAAACTGCAAACGGACGATCTCTTGTTGGATATGCTCCAGCTCCTTTGCTTGAGCGGGGATTTGGAGACGCAACTCCGTAATATGATTCTGCTTATTGATATAGAAATAGAGAAAACTTCCGAAAATCAGGATACAGATAAAGAGACGTAAGAGAAGACCTATGCGCATTTTTTTTCAAGAAACCTAAGTTTGGCACTGCGAGAGCGACGATTTTTCTTTCGCTCCTCATCTTGCGCCACAATAGGCTTTCTTGTTAAGAGATGTGCCGATTTTTCTTCCACACAAAACTTTCGAAACTGCTCTTTCACAATCCGATCTTCGAGGCTATGAAACGAGATCACCCCCAATCGCCCGCCTGGAGCGAGGAGAGCGATTGCCTTAGGAAGCACCTCTTGTAACAGGATCAGCTCTTCATTCACTTTAATACGAATCGCTTGAAATACCAATGTGGCAGGATGGATCTTCCGCCCACCCCAAGGAATCACAGCCTCCACAATTTCACGCAGTTGCTTTGTCGTGGTGATCCGTTTTTTCCGCCGTGCCTCTACTATCGCTTTTGCTGCCTGCCGCCACTTTCTCTCTTCTCCATACTCTTTGAAAAGCTGTCCCAAATTTTGCTCCGAAAACTTGTTAACAATTTCTTCTGCCGTCGTGACCTGGCTGGGATCCATCCTCATGTCCAATGGCCCCTCCTTATAGAAACTGAATCCTTTATCGGGACAATCTAATTGCAAAGAGGAGACGCCCAAATCGAGCAAAATCCCTTCTACGCTCCCCTCCACTAACTCATCTATTTCTGTAAAAGAACCTTGATGGAGCACTACTTTTTCTTGGAAGGGGGCGAGCCGAATACGAGAATGGTTTAGAGCTTCCCAATCACGATCAATCCCATAAAATCTTTGGATCTCTGGATGTGCTGTAAGAATGCCAATCGCATGACCACCCAAGCCCACAGTCCCATCGACAAATGTTGTCATCTTGAGTGGAGAAAAAAAATCGATGATTTCCTGATATAATACAGGCTCATGCATCTATTGCCCTATGATCATTTTAGTCTTGCCGTCCACTATATGCTCTTTTGCATATTCTAGGGGA
>JBJXGG010000158.1:0-3816 GCA_046153495.1 Chlamydiales bacterium | reverse complement strand
TGTGTTAAGATCAGCAATTCCCCCGATTACCTGTACTTCTATCTTGAGTTGTCCATCGGCATACCATTCACGATACTGCCCCTTTGCCCGATTATTCATTGCCTCTAGATACTGCTTGATCTGTCCGTTAGGATGATAGCTGGTGATTTGTGAGCGGACATCACCATTCTTTTCTCGCCCATAGACACGAGAGACTTTTTGATAGGGTTGAGGTGTAAGAAAATCCGTTTTTTCATACGCATTTAAACGCTCCTTGGCGCTGATTGTCTCAGTAAGGCCATTGCGATCAATGATGCTAATAGTTGCCACTTTGCTCGGGTCTACATCCCCACCACGGCAGGCGGTGAGAAATAGGGTTGTAGATAGGATTAAGTAAATAGAGCGCTTCTTGCGGTTCATTGTTTAAATTCCCTTTTTAGAAGTTTCAAAGAAAGCTGATATACTTCGCTTCCCATGGATGTTTCCTTCCGCGTGATTTTAAAGTCCGTGCACAACAACTGAGGTTGCCCAAGGGTTTTTGTCTCAATTACACTGAGAATTTGTCGGAGGTTCTCTCCATCTATCTCAACGGGGTGTAGTAACCCATAAGCGGTCTCGACAATGCCGTCGCTTTTTTGGCAGCTTTTCTCAATAAGGGAGAGCCGGTTTTCTCCATCCACAATAAAGGCATGTCTTTTTTCTGCCGACTCATTTCCTGTGAACGAACGATTGGCAAAGAGCTTTTCCAAAGCAATACGCTCCTTTTCTAAAAGAGCCAGTCCTTCCAGGTTGCGGGATAGGTAGAGAGGGTCAGACTGTCCAAATTCCTTGCGTACAAGATTGTTGAGTGATTGTCTGCGCACTTTTGTTTCATGCAAAAGCGCAACTTTCTTAATTTCTGTAGAAACTCTGTCCCACTCTCTTTTCATCTTGTTGTGGCGGTAACTCACAAAGACAAGAGGAATCAAACCTAAGATCACCACATAAAGAAAAAGGCGGGAAATGGGAAGAGATTTTGCGATTTTCTGGAACATGCTAAGGGTACCTCGTCTTATCTTTCAAGAAAAAGGAGGCGCGATATTTTCCGCGCAGGCTCTCCCAATTCACCTCTGACTTATGGTCTACAAAAGGGTTAGGAGCGGCCAATAATTCTCGTAGATGATTTGCCGTCATAGAATTGGGGGCAGAAACTTCCAGCTCTACGCGAACCAAGTATTTCTCTTTGGGAGAAGAGAAATCGGGGTGCTTGACCATTTGATACTCAAAAGAATCTATATTTAGGGAGGATCCGATTGTCTGAGAAGAGAGCCACACTAAAAGATGTTGGATTTTAGGAACATCAGCCAGAAGCGGGAAGACGTCAGGGCGACTCATGACCTGTTGTTCCAATCTGCGCAGCTCCAAACTATAGTCGATAGGTTTATGGAGGGAACCCACTTCTCCTTTTTCTCCCTGTGTATCTAGCAGAGCGGCCATCTCTCTCTGAATGAGGCGTTTTTGCTGGGACAAAGCCAAATGACTCAGAGAAAAGAGAGAAACGAAGAGTAAAAAAGATGCGGCAGCAAAGAACAGAAGAGCTTTTTTTATTCTTTTCCAAGGGCGAGAGTACGAAAAATTTTTTTGACGGAAATTGATCGAGAAAGGCTCCGCGCCCGCTAATGCAATACCGATTGAGAGACCAAATTTGACGAGTCGTTCTTGAGAAAGGTGTAACGAGGGAATTGAGGGATGGTGAGGTGTCTCACCTGTTGCGAGTTTGATTGCCTGTAAATAGGAGGGATCTTCACTGCCTAGAACCAAAATAGAGTCGGCGGACTTTGTGCCAAGAGACAAAACTGTTTTTTTAATTTCCGCCGCAAAGTCAAGGCTTAAATCGAACGAGAGCGCTTTTAGCAGTTTCCCTCCCTCCACTAAAGCGCAAGCAACTTCAGCCTCTCCAATGTGCACCATAAGGCGACGGCTCTGCGCGTCTAACAGGAGGGCAGAAAAGGCGGCTAGCGCATTGTACACAGAGGTAACCACCTCAGGATCTATGGAGTGTTTTTTCAACAAATCGATATGACGTTGTATGTGGTCCATGCGCACCGAGCAGACTGAGAGAGAAGAGCCCCTCTCTTGCTTCGCAAGAATCTGTGCCTGCACAACCGCATTTTCCGCGGGATAGGGGAATAAAGATTCAACTTGAAACTCTAATGCAGTTAAGATATCCTTCTCCCTTTTCAGTTGCATTTGGAGAGGGCGGACTAAAACCTGACGGGCTCCTACCGCCGAGGAAATAATTGCCTCTTTAGGGAGAGTGTCAAGTGGATTTACACTTTCAGAACAAGGAATTTCTTTTAAATGAACTATGTGCCACCCCTTTTTTTGTTTCTTTAGGGTCGCTATTTTCATCGAACTAGCGCTGATATCAACGCCAGTCAAGAGCGGTTGTTTAGGCAATAACGTCATAACGGGGGAATTATATCCAATCAATTGTGTTTTTTCAAGAGAATATCCTTTATTAGAAAGCAAATCGTATGCAAAATATAAATAAACAAAAACAAAAAACAAAATGTTTCTTTACATTTTAAATATTATTTTTACAACTTATTCATTTCTTTTGCTTGTACGCGTCTTAGGTTCGTGGTTTCCTCGTTTTGCTGATAGTAAATTGATGCGGTTTATCGCTTTTTATACTGATCCCTACCTCAATATCTTTCGCAAGATTATTCCTCCTTTGGGGATGATGGATATCAGTCCGATGTTTGCTTTTATAGGGCTGCAAATGATTCAATGGATTCTTTTTTATATACTGAAATGAAGATAGGCAAGTTAACAATCAAAAAACCAATTATCTATTCCCCTTTGGCGGGGTGCTCGGATTTTCCTTTTAGGAAAATTGCGGCGCGCTATAAGCCTGGTTTGATGTTTTGTGAAATGGTCAAAATGGAGCCCCTTTTGCGGGGCAACGAGACGACCATCCGAATGTTAGACTATTCCGAAGATATGCGTCCTATTGGGGGGCAGATATGTGGGAGCAAGATAGCTCTAGCGGGGCCGGCCGCGAAAATTATCGAAGATCTGGGGTTTGATGTGGTCGACTTGAATTGTGGCTGTCCGGTGGATAAGGTAACGAAGGATGGGAGTGGTTCTGGGATGCTGCGTCATCCTGAGCGGATTGGGGATCTGGTAGCGGAAATGGTAGCAGCGGTCTCTATTCCTGTGACAGTAAAAGTACGCGCAGGTTGGGATGAGAGCCATATTGTGGTGGAAGAAGTCACTCGCATTATTGAAGAGGCGGGAGCATCCGCCGTTTTTGTACACGGCAGGACACGTCAACAGGGATATACGGGGCCTTCCAAAAGAGAGTATGTCAGACGCGCCAAAGAGGCAGCAAGAAACATCACGGTAGTAGGCAATGGCGACATTTTTGATGCAAAAAGCGCGCTTGATATGTTTGAGAAGACGGGATGTGATGGGGTTCTTGTGGCAAGAGGAACAATGGGCCAGCCGTGGATTGCAGAAGATATTTGGCGTGCTCTCAATGAGCAAGATTCGATTCTTCGAGATCCAGAGGAATATCGGAAAGCTTTCCTTGATCATTTCGACCTCTCCTCTCAGTATAAGAACGAAAAAGGAGCCCTTATCGATATGCGGCGTGTTTGCGGCTGGTACTTGCGAAACTCTCCAGGAGCGCGCGAAATCCGTGCTCGCGCTGCCAAAGGAGCATCTTTGCAAGAAATACGTGGAATTATTGAAAGCTTTGACTTTGTCACATGTTATACCCATTCCACCTCAAGATTTGGGATTTCGGTTGCGCCAAAGTCCCGTGATTGATTGATCGTAATAGACTCCATA
>JBJXGG010000147.1:0-6350 GCA_046153495.1 Chlamydiales bacterium | reverse complement strand
GAAAAGGTCTCTTTTTGGTCGTTTTGCACTATGGTGGGCTGTCTGACTCTGCCTCTCGGTCTTATTATGATCGAGCCGGACAATGGGAGTGTTGCGGTAGTCGGAGCAACGCTTATCGCTCTTTTCTTCATCAGTCGTATTTCCAGCAAGTACTGGGTCATCCCTATGTGTATAATGATTGCCTGTGGAGCAGTAGCCGCCTATAAACTTCCTTATGTGCGCGCTCGTATTGATGTCTATCTCCATCCGGAACTCGATATCAGAGGGAAAGGGCATCAAGCTCATCAAGCAAAAATAGCGGCGGGATCGGGAAAAATATTCGGAAGGGGTGTAGGGTCGAGTTTACAGAAGTTAACGTATCTTCCTGAGGCTCAAAATGACTATATAGCTGCTATCTATGCAGAAGAATTTGGATTTGTAGGAATGTTGTTGTTGATTACACTCTATATGTTATTTGCCTGTGGTGGATTCTCTATTAGTTTGAGAGCAAAAACATTGCAGGGAAGTTTTTTGAGTCTTATGATCACTTATTTGATCACGTTGCAAGCATTTCTCAATCTAGGTGTGGTGTCGGGGCTATTACCTGCGAAAGGTGTGAATCTACCTTTTTTCAGTCAAGGAGGTACCTCTTTGGTGGCAAATATTTTAGGGTTGGCATTATTGTTGAGTATCGGAAAGGATGTCGAAGAAAAAGCAAAAAAAAATCATTTTGACGGCCGGCGGGACAGGGGGGCATCTCTTCCCCGCGCAAGCAGTCGCTAGCGATCTTGCGAAAGAGGCGGAAGTGTTGTTTGTGTCAGGAGGGCTTGAGACGTCCACTTTCTTCGATCGACAGCAATTTGCCTTTGAGGAGATTTCCTGTGCCACTCTCTCTCTTAAAAAGCCGTGGCGATTGGTGAGTGAGGGAGCAAAGATTTGGAGAGGGGTACGCCAAAGCTACAAAATTTTGGAGGAGTTTGCACCTGACACGGTGGTGGGGTTCGGGAGTTTTTTCAGTCTTCCGATGCTGATCGCTGCAAGTAGGCGTAAAGTTCCCATCATCTTACATGAACAAAATGCCATCCCTGGAAAGGTAAATCGTCTTTTCTCCTCTCGCGCACAACTTACTGCGATCACATTTCCTCAATCGGCGCACTATTTAAAGGGAAAATCTATTGAGGTACTTTTCCCGACCAAAGAATGCCGTATTATGGAAGAGGCATGGAAGTATTTTGGGCTTAAGGAGGAGTTGTTGACTCTTCTTGTGTTCGGAGGTTCAGCAGGAGCGCGTCGTCTCAATCAGTTGATTTTGGAGGCGATACCTCTCTTACAGGGAAAGCTTCCCCCGTTTCAACTCATCCTGCTTGTAGGTAAACATGCAGATATAAATGCTATTTCAAAAAGGCTAAAAGAGTTGAATATTCCTTTCTGTGTGAAAGAATTTGAGCCTCAGATGGAATATGCTTGGAGTTTGGCCGACATAGCCATCACGCGGGCAGGGGCCTCCACGATCAACGAGCTGATTCATTATGAGACACCTGGAATATTGATCCCCTATCCTTTTGCGAGTGATAACCATCAAGCAAAGAATGCAGAACACTTCGTCAATACTGTGAAAGGAGGCGAGATGTTTTTGGAAGCCTCTCTGACCCCCCTCAGTTTGGTCCGTTCGATCATATGGATTGTGGAGCACCGCCACTATATTCAAAAGAGAATCCACGCCTATCGCGAAGGGCGTACAGAAAATAAATTAGCCAACATGATATTACATTAGGAAATAGAAAATGAGACATAAACAGTACCACTTTATAGGAATCGGCGGCATAGGAATGAGCGCCTTGGCGCGGATTCTTCTTGATCAGAAAAAAATGGTCTCAGGGAGTGATCTCAATGAGAGTTGGGTGATCGAGGATCTGCGCAAAAGGGGTGCTGTGATACACAAAGGACACTCGGCACGCTACATCTCTCCTCAAGACATAGTGGTCTATAGCACAGCGGTCAAAGAGAGCAATCCTGAATACGTCGCAGCAGTGGCGCTGAAATGTCGCATGATGCACCGCTCAGAGCTATTGGCCTCTCTTATGGAGAAGTATGAGACAATCGCTGTAGCGGGAAGTCATGGAAAGACCACAACCTCTTCTCTGATGACAACGCTATTTTTGGAGGCTAAACTCCACCCTAGCTATGCCTTGGGAGGTTTGCTACAGGAGAAAAATGGAGAGAGCGGGACAGGAGATCATTTTCTTTTTGAGGCAGATGAAAGTGATGGTTCTTTTCTCAACTACCACCCCGATTTTGCTATTATCACGAATGTCGAAAAAGAGCATATGGATCACTATGGGAGTGAAGAGGCTCTTTTTGAGGCATTCGCTACGTTTATTTCGCAAGTGAAAAAAAGGCTTTTTTATTGCGGAGATGACCCGATTTTAGCCTCTCTTGCTAAGGGACGAGGGGTTAGCTATGGCTTTTCTCCAAAATGTGATCTACAGATAAAAAATTTCCAACAGCAGGGATGGCAATTTTCCATGGATCTTATCTATAAGGGAAATAAGTATGAGGCAGTGAAAGTTGCGCTCGTGGGCAAACATAATGCCTTAAATGCTGCGGCTGTTTTTGGATTGGGTCTGCAATTAGGGTTACAAGAGAGTGTGATTCGCAAAGCGTTGCAACATTTTCCAGGAGTAAAAAGGCGTTGTGAGAGAAAAAGCAATCGCAATCAAGTGTTGATGCTTGATGATTATGCGCATCATCCGACGGAGATCGAGGCTGTCTTGAAAGGGATTAAGGAAGCCGTACAAGAGAGGCGAATAGTTGTCCTCTACCAACCACACCGCTTCACTCGAACACAGCTGTGTCAGCAAGAACATGGGATTGCTTTCGACTGGGCGGATAAACTCTACGTCACAGATATCTATTCGGCAGGAGAGGATCCGATCGCAGGGGTAGATGCGCAAGGAATCGTGAGTGAGATAAAAAAACAATCTACTATCCCATGTAGCTATCTCCCAAAAGAGCAGTGGAGAGAGGTGTTACAAAATGAACTCCGTCCTCACGATGTTTTTGTGACGCTAGGGGCAGGGGACGTTACCAAATGTCACGATTTCTTTGGCCCGGATTTTTCTCCCCGTAAGTGGAGGGTGGGCCTTGTTTATGGGGGACTCTCGAGCGAACATGAGATCTCACTTCGCTCGGCACGTTTTGTTCATACAGCTCTTGACCGTTCATTATATGAGATTGAGGTTTTCGGTATTGATCAAGAGGGGAATTGGGTGACAGGTGCCCGTGCAGAAGAGATTTTGTACAACGAGAAATCTGTCCCTTTTGCGGATACGGAAAGTCTGCTCTCTCCTGGGATCGCTACTGCAATTGAGAGATGTGAGATTTTTCTTCCTATTTTGCACGGTCCTAATGGAGAAGATGGATCGATTCAAGGGCTTTTTGAAATGTTAGGCAAAGCATATGCAGGATCGGGTTACGCCTCTTGTGCGATGGTAATGAACAAGGAGATCTCGAAGAAATTTGCACAGCAGGCCGGCGTTCCTACTCCTCCCTACTTGAGTATGAAGAGTATTGAATGGAGAAGAGATAGGGAGAAATGGATCGATCGTATTTGCACCACACTGAAGATGCCTGTTTATGTCAAACCGATGCGATTGGGATCCAGTGTGGGCGTAGGTTACGTGCGTGAAAAAGGGCAGTTAGCGATAGCTATTGATAAAGCGCTTCGTTATGATTCCCATATTTTAGTGGAAGAGGGGATTATCTCTGCACGAGAGCTCGAGTTTGCTGTTATGGGTAACGAAAATGGATTCTCGATTCAGGTTCCTAGGCCAGGAGAGAAGTTAGCAAAAGGGGAGTTTGTAGATTATGAGAAAAAGTATGGAAAAGTGGCGATTCCCACCACCATCGAACCCACTCTGTCGAAAGAGGTGTTGGCAAAAGGGCGAGAGTTGGCGGAACGAACATACAGAGCACTAGGGTGTTCCGGTCTTACTCGGGTCGATTTTTTGTTGGATCCGCAGGGAAATTGGTGGTTTTTTGAGCTCAATTCGATCCCAGGGTTGCAACCGCTCAGCCTTTTCCCCAAAATATGGAAACGAGAGGGGATGGAACCCTCTCAATTTGTAGATCGGTTGGTGATATTGGCGTTGCAGAAGCAGTATGAAGAGAAAAGACATTTCCACCCATTGTATGTAGGATGAAATCACTCTTGCGCTTTTTAGCTAATCCTGGTCCCCGCTATTCTTGGAGACGGGTTTGCTGCACCGTGTTACTAAGTGCGGTATCTTTTATTTGCCTTCCCTTTTTTTTATGTAGAGTCTTTATGCATGAGACGCATGCTGTGGAGGTGGTGGTCCAACCAAGTGGATTGCTTCCTACCTATGCTATAGCGGAGCTTCTTGGGCTTAGTGTTGACCAACCGATCTCCTTTAGACATTTTCCCCTCAAAGAGGCTAAAAATAGGTTGTTGGATAACGGCATTTTTGACGAGGTACACCTCAAAAAAATCAGACCAAACATTCTTTTTGTGAAGTATTCATTGAAAAAACCTATTGCTTTGGTAGGGGATACGACAAATTTAGCGGTCGATCAAGAGGGAAGTCTCTTTCCTTTTAGCCCCTTTTACTCTGCAGAAAAGCTCCCCACGGTCTTTTTTGGCCGCAAAATACCGAGTGCCGTCCAGATCGAGATCTTTACCAAGCTGATCCAAAAACCACAAGTCGAGAGGCTCGATCTCTCGAGAGTGGATGTTCCTTCCCTAGGCAGACGAGGGGTTATTGTGACGACAATAGAAAAACAGCTCCTCCGCTTAACTCCCAAAGAATATGAGAAAGAGTGGACCCATTTCGAAGCGATGAAAAAAGCGCTTCCCAAAAACAGTCTAATCTCTACGATTATCGATTTACGAATTCCAAATGTGGCATATGTGGAGGAGAGAAAATGAGTAAATATATACAAATTCATTGGACTGCGGGGAGCCTGAATGAGGCTAGAATTATTTCGCGTAAACTTGTACAAGAGGGATTGGTAGCGTGTGCTAGCATTATTCCTTGGGTAGAATCGATATTCACCTGGAATGGAGAGCTGGAGACCTGCCAAGAAACAAAAGTAATTTTTAAAACAAGTAAGGAGCTTTTTGAACGAACAAAGAACAAAATCTTGGAAGAGGCAAAATACGAAGTGCCCGAGATTTTAGAAGTTCCTATTACTGATGGCCATAAGGAGTACCTTGATTGGGTCTCAGAAAAAACATCCCAGTTGATTTAAAGGGAGAGTGTGTGAGATACTCACACGGAGTTCATTAATTTTTCTATGTAACTGAGGGTAAATATTTATGGAAGAATTCGTCGCTTATATCATCAAGAATCTTGTCGCAAATCCAGGGGCTGTTGTTGTGAAATGCAAGCCCGAAGAGGAGCGGCTCATGATTGAGATTCATGTCGCTCCAGATGATGTAGGGAAGATTATTGGACGTCGTGGCAATACAATTAATGCTCTACGGACAATTGTTCGTACAGTAGCTACACGTCTTGGACAAAAAGTACAGATTGATCTCATTCAACCTGAAAAAACAGAAGCGGTAGAGACGGTAATGGCGGAGCCTGAAGAGGCAGAAGAAGAGAGTGTGCCTGAAGAGGCATCTGTCTGGTAATTTTCTATTGCAGAATCGGTTGAAAAGTACTCAAATGTGACGGGAATTTTGATATAAAAGAAAGTGCGCAGATCGCTATTGATTTTTGAAAGTAAACGAGATCGAGAGCAAACTGTTAAGTCAAAAGGTCTGGATTGGTTTGGTTACTTTTCAACCGATTCTGCTATAACAGACCTCTTTCCAAGTGAGAGAGGTCTTGTTTTTTTTATGTTACATCATCCATAATGAAACTACTGGGACAAAGTGAAAGGTTATGAAATTATGGACGTAACGGTTGAAGAAAAGGGTGAGGTCATTGTTGTGCGCGTTAAGGGACGTTTGGATGCAGCCTCTTCCCCGCAACTCGAAAAAACAATCAATTCTATCATTGATGGCGGGCATTTCAAGCTTGTCCTCAATTTCACGGATGTGGATTATTTGAGCAGTGCAGGCATGCGCCTTATGCTCTCTATTTCTAAGAAATTACAGCAACTTGAGGGAAAAGTGGTCGCTTGCAACCTGAATGATGAGGTGATGGAAGTGATAAAGATGGCAGGCTTTAATCAGGTGATAGAATTCTATCCGAACGAGGTAGAGAGTCTCAGCCATCTATAGTCGATGCAATTGAGATTGATACTCTCTGGTTGTGCCAAAACCCTGCGGTTTAATGATCCCAAACCGGTCAATATTAAAAATATGGATCGATTTGGGATCGTTAAGCCCCGGGAGTTTTCGCGTA